>JAYVMZ010000180.1:0-10260 GCA_043758735.1 Betaproteobacteria bacterium | reverse complement strand
TCAACTCCATGTAGCGCGCCAGCAGCGGGCTCCACATGCCGTAACCGTAACCTGAGGTATGGGTCAGCAGGTGACGCAGCGTGATGGGCCGCTTCGGTGGGCGCAGCCGTGGCGCGCCCGAAGAGTCGAATCCATCCAGAACTTGCGCATCCGCCAGGCCCGGGGCCCAGCGCGCTGCCGGTTCATCGAGCTGCAGGCGGCCCTGCTCCACCAATTGCATCGCCGCTGCGGAAGTGACTGGCTTGGTCATCGACGCGACCCAGGCCACGGTATCGATGGACATGGGCTTCGCCATGCCGAGCCTGCGCGTACCGAATGCGCCTTCATAGATCGTGGCGCCACCCGCGGTTGCCATGGCAACGACGCCGGGCACATCACCGCCATCGGTCGCACCCTTCAGCAGCAAATCGACCCGCGACGCAAGGGCATCGCGTCCGGTGATCGGCACGGCGCTCATTTTCCCTTGAACTGCGCCTTGCGCTTTTCCAAGAAAGCGCGGCGACCCTCCACATAGTCTTCGCTCTTCATGCAACGCGCGACCGCGGCTTCCGCGGCGGAGAAGTCGCCGCTCGGCTCGGCGAGTGCATTGATAACCGCTTTCGATGCGGCCATGGTCAGCGGCGCATTCTCAGCCAGTTCCAGCGCGAACTTTTGCACGTAGCCGTCCAGTTCCGCATCGGGCAGCACGCGGTTGACCAGGCCCATCGCCAATGCCTCGTCCGCGTTGTAGCGGCGCGCGCTGAACATGATCTCGCGCGCATTGGCATGGCCGACGCTCGCGACCAGGCGGCCGGTGCCGTGCACGCCATAACCCAGACCAAGGCGCGCGGCCGGAATCGCAAAACGGGCCGATGCATCGGCATAGCGCAAGTCACACGACAACGCCACAGCGAGTCCGCCACCGACGCAGAAGCCATGGATCAGCGCGATCACCGGTTTGGGCGAGGACTCGATGGCGTGATGTGCGGCGGACGTCGCTTCTTCGTAGGCTTGCACCTGATCGCCGCTCGATCGGTTCTTCTCGAACTCGGAAATGTCCGCGCCGGCCGCGAATGCCTGCGTGCCCTCGCCGCGCACCACGATCACGCGAACCGTCGCGTCATTGTTGAATTCGTCGATGGCCCGAGGAATGCCAAGCCACATGTCCGCGCCGATCGCGTTGCGTCGTTGCGGATTGTCCAGCACCAACCGGCCCACCGGTGCGTCGCGCTCCACGCGCAGTTTGCCCTTGATCATGCTTTCTCCTAAATAACGTTGGCGCCGCGCAGGCCGGCGATGTCCGCGGCGCTGTATCCCAGGCCGCGCAGGATCTCGTCGTTGTGCTCGCCCGCCACCCCGACGGTGCGCTTCATCTTCGCGGGCGTGCGCGATAGCTTGATCGCCGGTCCGACCAAAGTCATCTCGCCGCCCTCGGGCTTGGGCACCGGCAGTGCCATGCCGAGGTGACGCACTTGCTCATCCTCGAACACCTGGTCGAGCCTGTAGATCGGGCCGCAGGGCACGCCGGCTTTCGCCAGCAGGTCGATCAGCACCGCGGATTTGAATCGGCGCGTGTGCATGGCAATGGCTTCGTTGAGTGCGACGCGATTCTTCGACCGCAGTTTCGCATTGGCGTAGTCCTGGTTCTTTGCGAGGGCCGGGTCGCCGAACGCCTCGGCCATGCGCGCGAAAATCGGATTGCCGGCCGCGGCGATGTTCACGAAACCATCCGAGGTTGGATAGACGCTGGTGGGCATCGACGTCGGATGGTCGTTGCCCGCCTGTCCGGGCACTTCGCCTTCCACCAGCCAGCGCGCGGCCTGGAAATCCATCATCGCAATCATCGACGAGAGCAGCGAACTCTGTACCCACTGGCCCTTGCCGGAACGGCTGCGCTCCTGCAATGCGATCATGATGCCAAGCGCGGCGAACAACCCGGCGCTGAGATCGGCGACCGGAATGCCGGCCCGCACCGGGCCCTGCCCCGGCAGGCCCGTGACCCACATCAGGCCACCCATGCCCTGGGCGACCTGGTCGAAACCGGCCCGATCGCGATAAGGCCCGTCCTCGCCGAACCCGGAAATGCTGGCGTAGATCAGTTTCGGATTTTCCTTTTCGAGCGTCGCATAATCGATGCCGAGCTTGTGCTTCACGTCCGGCCGGTAATTTTCCACCAGCACGTCGGCGGTTTTCGCCAGGCGCTTGAGTACTTCCACGCCGCGCGCGTCCTTCAGGTTCAGGGTCAGCGAACGCTTGTTACGATGCAGATTGTGGAAATCCGATCCCTGGCGCGGCCCGAGGATGTCCTCGCCCGACTCCGCCGGCATCTCGATCTTGATCACGTCCGCGCCCCAATCCGCGAACTGCTTGACGCAAGTCGGGCCAGCGCGCACGCGCGTCAGGTCGATTACGCGAAGATGGGACAAAGCTTCCATGAATTCAGTGATTGGTGATTGGTGATTGGTGATTGGTGATTGGTGATTAGAGGCCAAGGACTAGGAATTGTGATTCGCTTTTTACCAATTACCAATCACTAATTACCAATCACGGAGGCCGGCCGCCACCGGCCGGAATCGACTTGGCCAAAAAAATCTTCCAGCAGGCGGTTAAACAGCGCCGGGTCTTCGAGATTGGTCATGTGTCCGCTTTTCGGCAGCACCACCAGGCCGGCAGTGGGGATGGTGCGCTTCATCAGCAACGAAGGTTCCAGCACCGCATCGTCTTCGTCGCCGGCGACGATCAACGCCGGCGCGGTGATGCCGGCCATCTCCGCCATCAAGTTGTAAAGGGAAGGCCGCCGTGCCTGGTAGCCCAGCATGGTATTGGCGGAGCCTTGCGCGGAGTGCTCCGAGAAATGATGGATGAATTCAGCGAAGCCGCGCGGATCCTTGTCGCGCAGCGGCAGGCGGCCCGGGCCGTGGCCGTAAGTCGACGCGAGGTGCGCCATGCCTTTTTCCAGCATGGTTTTCGCAAGTTCGCGCGCCTGGGCCTGGAATGTCTGGTACTGGTCGGGATGTGCGCCGTAACCGCAACCGGCGATGACCAGCGACAGCGCACGCGCTGAAAAAGCCATGCCGAAATGCAGCGTGGCAAAACCGCCCATGGAATTGCCGACGATATGCGCACGTTCGATACCCAGTGCGTCGAGCACGGCACGGATGTCATCGCGCGCGCGTTGCTGGGAATAGCGTTCGACATCCGCAGGCACATCGGAAGGCGGATAGCCGCGTGCGTTATACGCGATGCAGCGGTAGCGGCGCGAGAAATGCCGCAGTTGCGGCTCCCATGTTCGCCAGTCGCCGGCGAATTCATGCACGAACACGATCGGCAAGCCGGCGCCGCTTTCCTCGTAGTGCAGCTTTACGCCGTCGTCGGTGGTCAGGAAGGGCATGTGTCGGTCTGCCTTTCTGTAAGAAGGGGCAAGTCTAGCGCACTGTCCGGGTGGCCTGCCGCCGTCAATGGCCTCAGGGCGATTCGTCGATGGCCACGCCGCTGTTGCCGCGGCCGCTGGCCACATTACTGGATGCATGCCGGATGCGCACTGCGCCGTTGGCGAGTCCCGTGGAATAACGGTCGTCGCCGCCGGCATCGAGCAGCACCCCGAGGCTCGTAACCGGATCGTCGGCTCGAAAATGGTAGTCGTTGTCGGTCGCCGCGCCTTGCGCCGAATCCACGGACGACCAGTAGACGTCGTTCCCGCCCGCATCGAACAGCCACGCCCTCGACTGTTGCGCCGCGGCGCCCTGCGCCAGCGACTCCGCGCGATAGAAATCGTTACCGCCGCCGTCGAACATCATGGCGACCGACTGGTCCCACGCCGCGCCCTGTGCCGCCGCACGCACAGCCCAGTAAACGTCGTCGCCCGCCCTGTCGGAAAAGAGTCCCGCGGCCTGGTGGCAGGCGAAACCCTGGGCATAGCGGTTGCCGTAGTAAAAGTCGTTGCCCGCCGCGTCGTGGAGCAGGCCCGTGCCGCCGAAGTAACCACCGCCCTGGCTGAATTCGCCGCCCTCGTAGCGATCGTTTCCCGCGTAATCGATCAATGCGCCAAAGCCGCCGTGGTCGTAAGGCCGGATGCCGAAGCCCACGCCCTGGCTGAAACTCATGAATGTCGCCGGCGTGTCGTAGGCGGACGGCACCGGCCCGTTCGCGCGGTAAAGATCGTCCCCGCCGGCATCGATCAACAGGCCGACGCCCGCGGGCCCGCCGACCCCCTGGCTGAGGCTGTGCGACATGTAGGTGTCCGAACCGTCGCCGGCATCGATCAGCACGCCTGCGCCGTAGATGCCGGCTCCGATGGACCAGGCATCGCAGCGGTAGACGTCGCTACCCGCGGCATCGAACAGCAAGCCGAAACCGAACGCCCCGGCACCGCAGCCGCCGAGCGCACTGATGTAGGTATCGTCACCTGCCATGTCGATCAGCACCGACGCCCCCAGCCAGCCAGCACCCGGGCCGCCGAAGCGGGCTTCGTACCGATCGTTGCCCGCGAGATCGATCACGGTTTGTGTTTCCAGCGGAGCAGCGTCGCCCCAGACATAGTGGTCGTCGCCACCGACATCGAGGACGGCGTAGAGCTTGTCCATGCGGTAGCGATTCGGTCCCGGTCCGCCGATGACGATGTAGCCGCCGTCGACTTCCGCGTAGTCAAGAATTTCGCCTTCCACCATCGCGGCCAGCGCCGCGGGAATTTTGCGGCGCGCGGTCGTCGACGCGTCCGGCACGCGGGATGCATTGGCGATGAGGCGATCGAAGGCATCGAGCAGCGCGGCGAAGTCGACATGCATGCTCGCCTGCATTGCGCGAATTCCGCGCAAGGCTTCGGGACGGTCCAGCAGCGTCCGCTTCGTGGCCGTTTCTTCCAGCAAATAACGCAGATCCGCGAGCAGTTGCGCGCGCGGTTGCCTGCCCGCGAAAGCTTCGCGCACGCGCCGGTTCGCGCCGGCGACCGCAGCCGCGAATTCCACGAGGGAAGGCGCAGCCTGCGTGCCGCCCGGAGCGCGACGGATCGCGCTGCAATCGAGTACCAGGATTTCGCAAAGCAAAGGCGTCACACGGTTGCGCGCCAGCGCCGCCGGCTGCAATTCCCCGACCAGGCGCTGCTCCCATTCGATCAGCGTGCCGGGATCGGCCAGCGCCTGGCGGGTCAGGCGCAGCCTGTTGAACCCGCGGTCTTCGCGGGCAACGTCATCGAACATGCGTTGCAGGCGCTCGCGTTGCGGCGCAAGCGCGGGTGCCGCGGCATCCACTTTCGCCTCGACCGCGTCCAGCCAGACGGGAGTGGTCCTGCGCAGCGCGGCAGCGAAGGGAACGCGCGGACGATAAGCCGACGGAGCGGCCCATTGCTCGCGATCGCCGACGACGAGATCGAGGTCCAGCGCGCGGCCATCGCGAATAACGTGCAGCGGCAACCGCGTTCCTGGGTGCGAACCGCGGATCATGTCGAGAAGGCGCGCGGCGCTCGCCTTTTCGCCGGTGGCCATTTCGATCTTGTCGCCGGGCAGCAGCCCGGCCAGTGCCGCCGGCCCGGCGATCACATCGATGACGACTGCCCCCCCGTTCACATCGTCGCCCAGCGCAAGGCCCGCATAGGGCGAGCCGGTCGATACAGAGGCATGCGCGGCGTCCGCCAAAACGCCATTGCGATGGGCACACGCCGGCAGCAAAGCCACGCACATTGCGAGCACGCCGGAAATGAACGGGCGCCACGCCCACGTTGCCCGCCCTCCAGTCATGTTCAAAACCCTCCCCCGCCCGTCGTATTCGCGGCATCCTTGCGCTACGCGGACATTAGCAGATGTCTCTGCGGCCGGCGGCTGTGGCAACATGCAGTCTGAAACGGGAAGGCGGGCATGAAAGCGAAGGTCGATCGATCGGTTCTGGAAAGGGACGGTGTGCGCCAGGCGGTGCGGGACGCTGGCCACGGCCATTTGCTCATGTCCGACGAGGAGGTGGCGGCCTCCCTCGCCGCCACGCTGGCGACGCATCCAAAGGACAAGCCGATCTGGGTGTTCGGTTACGGCTCGCTGATCTGGAATCCCCTGATGGAATACGCGGAGAAGCGCCGGGCACGCGTGCGCGGCTACCATCGCGGCTTCTACATCTGGTCGAAGATCAACCGCGGGACTCCCGAGGTCCCGGGGCTGGTGCTCGCGCTGAACAGCGGGGGTTCCTGCCAGGGCGTGGCCTACCGCATGCACGATGACAAGTTCGAGGCGGAACTGGCGATCCTGTGGCGGCGGGAGATGGTCGCGGGTACCTACGTGCCGAAATGGATCAACGCCGACATCGACGGGGTCACGGTGCGGGCCATCGCTTTCGTGGTCAACCGCTCGAAACCCGGTTATGCCGGCCGGCTCGACGACGAGCAAATCGTGTCGATCGCGCTCCGGGCGCATGGCGCTTACGGCAGTTGCGCCGATTACCTCGTCAACACCGCGACCAGCCTGGAAGTTGCCGGCATTGCCGACCCACGGCTGTCCCGGCTGGCAAAACTCGTTGCCCGGGCGGGCGTTACCTCAATCCAACCCTGAATTCCGCGAACAAAGCCCGCGCAACGCTGTCCATCACTGTAATGGCGGGCGCGGCGGGTCAGGCGCCGGCTCCTTCACGACGAGGCAACAATGAATATTCCAGCACCTGCGTATACGCTCGGCTTCGTACGGAGCATGTTGACCGAGCAGTCCGGGCGGGCATCGGGCTGGTTCAAGGACATGGAAATCAAGACCGTATTCCAGCCGGCGTTCAGCCTGCCACACAAGAAGGCCGTCGGCTTCGAGGCCAGCCTGCGCGGGGAAGACGAAGACGGCAACATCATTGCGCCCGAGGCGATGTTCGGACCGGCGGACAATTTTTCCGAGACCTGCCTGCTCGACCTGCTGGGCACGACGATCCACGTGCACAACTTCGCCGCGAGCCGCAGTGGGCGAAGCCTGCTCTTCCTGAACCTGCATCCCGAAGTCTTCCTGGATTACGCGCATAGCGGGCTGTTCCTGGCCGCCCTGTTCGAGCACTATCGCATTCCGCGACACCGGATCGTGCTCGACATTCCGGCGTATCTGTTGAAACTGGAACGGCTCGATGCGGTAATCGAGGCTTATCGCGCGCTGGGCTGCCTGATCTCGATCGACGACCTCGGCGTGGAAAATGCCGACCTCGACAGCGTGGTGCGCACCGCTCCCGATATCGTGAAAATCGACCACTCCGTGGTTGCCAGCGCGGTGGCGAACGAATCGGTGCGCAAGACGCTGCTGCATGCGGTGTCGCTGTTGCACGAAATTGGAACGCTGGTGTTGCTGGAGGGCGTCGAGTCGAAGGCGGAGGCCTTGATGGCGATCGAATCCGATGCGGATTTCGCCAACGGCTTCTATTTCGGCCCGCTGTGCGAGGATGTCGATGAATTCGACGAGCCGGGTGGCGTATTGGACAACCTGTGGAACAGTTACAAGGAGAAGCGCGGCCCGGGGCACTCTCGCGTAGCGATGTCCCGGGTTTCGCTGGACGAAGAAACCCTGCACTCGTCGCATATCAAAAAATTGCGCAGCACGTCGCCTGCCGAAATACACCGCTATCGGGACGAGCGGCGCCCCTTCATTGCCGCGATCCAGCAGGCAGGCGGCCTGATGGAGGCCGGGGCCGGATTCGAGGCGGCGTGTGCCGATTTCCTGAAGCTCGACGGCGCCATCCGCTGCTTCCTGCTCGGCGGCGACGGCGGGCAAATCGGCCCGGACCTGTCGGGGGCCCTTTCCCCCACGCCTCAAGGCATGAATTTTTCCGGCCTGATCGAACACGTCGACGGCGACTGGTCCCGGCGCGATTATTTCCGCCGCGCCATGCAGGAACCCGAATTGGTCCAGGTCACGCGCCGCTACCGGTCGCTCGGCGGATACGCGCACTGCGTAACCTTCTCGATCGCGGTAAACGTCAAGGGCCAGCCGGTGGTCATCTGCGGCGACGTCGACTGGTCGACGCACGCGAATATGCAATAACCCCTCGGGCGCGGGGCCTCAAGCCTTGCGCACCGCGGCCTTTTTGACCAGGTTCGCGAGGAGTTTTCCGATCAGTCCCGCGTCAACTGGTCGGTCAGGTTGCCCTTGTCGTCAAAACGCTTCGATGCATTGCTCATGACTTCCGGCTGGTCATGACCTTCTCGACTATCTCCGACGCCTTCTTGCCGTATCGGCCCGCCATGTCGCTCTCCTTTGGGCGGAAGGACTCAACAATGGCCCTGATCGTCCGGCTGTGACACCCGAATGGAGGATTTGGTGCCTCACATTCCGAAGGAGAGTTGCCCTTCGCTCGCCCCTCGCCCCTCGTCCCTCTTCCCTGCCTTTTCCGCCTCCAGCGCCAGCAGCGCCCGCTTGCGGTCCAGCCCGCCGGCGTAGCCCGTGAGGGAATTGTCGGCGCCGATGACGCGGTGGCAGGGCACGATGATCGATATCGGATTGCGCGCGTTCGAGTGGCCGACCGCGCGCGAGGCGGTCGGCCTGCCGATGCGGCGCGCCAGTTCGGCGTACGAGATGGTCTCGCCGAACGGGATGTTGCACAGTTCCCGCCATACCTTCATCTGGAATTCCGTGCCCTGCGGCGCGAGCGGCAGCTCGAAGCGGATCAGGGCGCCATCGAAGTAAGCGCGCAACTGCGCGATGGTCTGCGCGAATGGCGCCACGCTTTCGTCGCGGATCCAGTTGGGCTGAATCGCGGGGCGGTGCTTGTCATTACTGGTGTGCAATCCGGTCAGCGACGTCCCGTCGGACATTAGCAGCAGGGGGCCAAGCGGGCTTTCATAGTTCGTATAAAAAGTGGTCATGCGAGCGTTCTCCATAAATGCATGGCGGCGTAGCCGCGCCACGGGCGCCACACTTCCGCGTGCGCGATGATCCTGTCTTCGTCTTCGATGCCCAGCGCCTTGCGGATGCCGAGGTCGGTCGCGGGAAACGCATCCGGCCAGGAAAACGCCCGCATCGCCAGGTACTGCGCAGTCCACTCGCCGATTCCCGGCAACGCCTTGAGCCGCACCATCGCGGCCTCGATGTCAGCGCCTGGTTCCAGCAGTTTCGGGTTCCGCGCCATGGCGCGCGACACGCCGAGCAGCGTCTTCGCCCGCGCCGACGTTACGCCGATCTTTGCTATTGCTTCCGGCGACGCGGTGGCGACGCGTTTCGCGGTCGGCATGAGCAGCCGCAATTTTGCAAACGGCGTCTCGACCGGATCGCCGAAAGCCTCGGCAAAGCGGCCGGCGATGGTCGTCGCGCCCTTCACGCTGATCTGTTGTCCGAGCACCGCGCGGATCGCGACCTCGTAGCCGTCGAATGCGCCGGGCAACCGCAATCCCGGACATGGTGCAGCGAGCTTGCCCAGGCACAGCGCGATGCGTTCCGGCTCCGCACCCAGGTCGAACAGTTTGCGCACCCGCGTCAGCACACCTGGAATTGCACGCCCCAGTTGCGGGGAAATCTCGACGGACAACGCATGCCGGCGCGAACTGGGCCGCACGCGTATCCAGCCAACGCCGCCGCCAAGGCTGACCGTACGCAGATACGCCGAATCGACGACTGCTTCGACGCCCGAAAATAGCCGCTTGTCGAGAAAGCCCAGCAGCGCTTCCCAATCCAGGGGCGGCCGATAAGCGAGATCGAACACAAAACGGTCTGCCGTCTTCGATCCCCCGGCGCCGCGGCGGAATTGGCTCGGATTCAGGCGATAGTTTGTCTTGAATGCGTCGTTGAAACGCCGCAGGCTGGCGAAGCCGCTCGCATACGCGATTTCCGTGACGGGCAGCAGGGTGTCGG
This sequence comes from Betaproteobacteria bacterium, assembly GCA_043758735.1. Lineage (GTDB taxonomy): Bacteria > Pseudomonadota > Gammaproteobacteria > Burkholderiales > JACQAP01 > JACQAP01. Next base: position 493 of record JAYVMZ010000180.1, on the reverse strand, counting down.
TCAACAGCATTTTTGCCGTCAGCAGGCGCTGCGTTTCCAGCAGCTTGTTAGGGGAGACGCCGAACTCGTCCTGGATCACGCGCCGCAGGTGGCGGTCGCTGATGCCCATTTCCGCCGCGAGCGCGGGCACGCTGATTTCGTTCAGCGCGCCGTCTTCGATGCGGCGTCCGAGCGCGACCGCGAGCCGATTGCGCGAATCGACCAGCGCATTGCCCGGTGCAATTTCCGGCCGGCAGCGCAGGCAGGGACGAAATCCCGCCTGCTCGGCGGCAGCGGCATTCGGATAGAAAGTGCAATTGCACCTGAGCGGCCGGCGCGAGTTGCAGATCAGGCGGCAGTAGATGCCGGTGGACGAAACACCCACGTACATGAGCCCGTCGAAACGGGAATCGCGGCTGATGAGCGCCTGGTAACAGCTGTCGGGATCGAGTTGCATGGCCTGCATGTTGCCCGCTGCCGGACTGGCGCGCTAGCCATTTTCGGACATGCAGTT
>JAYVMZ010000179.1:0-15752 GCA_043758735.1 Betaproteobacteria bacterium | reverse complement strand
TGAACGGTGAACGGTGAACGGTGAACGGTGAACGGTGAACGGTGAACGGTGAACGGTGAACGGTGAACGGTGAACGGTGAACGGATGTTAGAAAAACCTCGAGCGAGGTTAGTTCACTAATTACTGTTCACTTTTCACCGATTACTGTTCACCGATTATCAATTATCGTTCACTCGATCGCCGCGGCCGGGACGGCGATCAAAGCTTCTCGTGCGGGGCCGTGAGCGGTCCGCTGCCGCCTGCCGCAACGAGCATGTCGGCTTCCTCGGAAGCCATGTGCACCTTGCGCATCAGCAACGTGTAGATGGTCGGGATGACGAACAGGGTCAGCAGCGTGCCGAGCATCAGTCCGCCGACGATCACCCAGCCGATGGCCCGGCGGGATTCCGCGCCGGCGCCGTGCGCCAGCGCCAGCGGAATCGCACCGAGCACCATCGCACCGGTGGTCATCAGAATAGGCCGCAGCCGCAACGTCGCCGATTGCACCACGGCATCGAATTTTTCCATGCCGGTGCTGCGCAGCTGGTTGGCGAATTCGACGATCAGGATGCCGTGCTTGGTGATCAGGCCGACCAGCATGACCAGCCCGATCTGGCTGTACACGTTCAGCGTGCCGCCGTTGCCCATCAGGGAGTTGATCCACATGGCCAGCAAGGCGCCGGTCATGGCCAGCGGCACCGTGAACATGATGACCAGCGGGCCGACGAAACTTTCGAACTGCGCCGCCAGCACCAGGTAAATGAATACCAGTGCCAGCACGAAGGTCAGGTAGAGCTGGCCCCCTGCTTCGCGGAATTCGCGCGCCTGGCCGTCAAGGTCGGTGATCGTCCCCGGCGGCAGTTCCTGCTTGACCGTGGCATCGATGACCTCGAGCGCCTGGCCGAGGGTGTAGCCAGAGGCGACGTTACCGTTAATAACCGCCGCGCGCAGCTTGTTGAAGTGGTTGAGCTCTTTCGGTGCGACCGCTTCGCTGATCTTGACCAGGTTTGAGAGCTGGTTAAGCTGCTTGTCGTTGCCGCGCACGTAGATCGATGTCAGGTCGGTCGGCTGCATACGCTTGCTGTCTTCCAGCTGCACGACGACGTCGTATTGCTTGCCTTCATGCTTGTAGCGCGTCACGTCGCGGCTGCCGAGCAGGGTCTGCAAGGTATGGCCGATGACATCCATGGATACGCCGAGGTCGGATGCCTTGTCGCGATTGATGTCGACTAAGAGCTGCGGCTTGTTGAGTTTCAGATCGGTATCCAGTGCGGTGATGCCCGGATACTCGCGCAACTTCGCCATGACCAGGTTAGTCTGCGACTGGAGTTCTTCGAAGCTGGTGCCGTAGATGACGTATTCGATCTGCTTCGTCAGCAAGCCTTGTCCCAGGGAAGGCGGATTGAGTGCGAAGGACAGAGCGCCAGGCAATCCGCCGTAGAGCTTGGGCGCGAGTTCCTTGGTAATCAACAGCTGGCTGCGCGTGCGTTCGCTCCACGGCTTCAACACCGCGAAGGCCACACCGAGGTTAACCGGGTTCGGCCGGTCCAATCCGGGAGCGACCACGGCAAACATGGTGGTGATTTCCGGGATCTGCGCGGTGATGCCTTCGACAACGTGCATGTAGCGGTCGGTATAAGACATGGTCGAGCCTTCCGGCGCGACCACGAAGGCGAGAAACAACCCGCGGTCTTCCACCGGTGAAAGTTCTGCTTTCAGCTGCTTGAACAGGACTACCATGCTGCCGAGCACGACGAGGAACACCACGCCTATCACCCAGCGATGACGCAATGTCATGCGCAGCATGCGGCCGTAGCCGTTGTTCATGCCTTCGAAAAAGCGTTCCGTATTGGTATAGAAACTACCGTGTCCCGACTTCAGCAGCTTCGAGCACATCATCGGCGTCAGAGTCAGCGCGACGAAACCGGACACGATCACCGAGGTTGCCACGGTCAGCGCAAACTCGGTGAAAAGTTTTCCGGTATTGCCGGTCATCAGCGCTAGCGGACAGAACACGGCGGCGAGCGTGATGGTCATGGCGATGACCGCAAAACCGATTTCCTTGCTGCCCCGGAATGCGGCCTGCATCGGCTTCATGCCCTCCTCGATGTGGCGGTGGATGTTCTCCAGCACGACGATGGCGTCGTCGACGACAAGACCGATGGACAACACCACGCCGAGCAAGGTCAGGGTGTTGATCGAAAAACCCAGCGCCTTCAGGAAGGTGAAGTGACCGATGACCGAAACGGGAATTGCCACCGCGGGAATCAGGGTGGCCCGCGCGCTGCGCAGGAACACGAAAATGACCAGCACCACCAGGATCAGCGCCTCGATCATGGTTTCGTATACCGCCTTGATCGATTCCTCGATAAAGACCGACGTATCCACCGCGATCCATGCCTTCATGCCGGGCGGCAGGGTGCGCTGAAGGCGCGGCATTACGTCTTTCACGCCGCGCGCGACTTCCAGCGTGTTCGCTGTCGATTGCTTGACGATACCCAGGCCGATCGCGTCATTGCCGCCGACGCGCACGATCTTGCGGGCTTCATACGGCCCGGGCGCGGCATGGCCGACGTCCTTCAGACGAATCGGATAACCGTTCGTCGTGATGATCATGTTGTTGAAATCTTCCGGCGAGCGCAGGTCAGTGCGCGGCTGCACGGTGAATTCGCGCTGCGTGCTCTCGATGCGCCCGCCCGGGGATTCGACGTTCTGGTTGATCAGCGCGCTCTCGACGTCCTGGACAGTGAGCCCCTGCGCCGCCAGCCGCTCGCGATCGAGCCAGACGCGCATCGCGTATTTGCGCTCGCCGCCGATAATGACCGACGAGACGCCAGGCAGAGCCTTGAGCGGATCGGTCAGGTAACGGTCGGCGAAATCGGTGATCTCCATCGGCGACTGGCGATCGCTGGCGACCGCGATCCAGATGATGGCCTGCGCGTCCGCTTCGATTTTGGAGACGACCGGTTCATCGATCGTCCCCGGTAACTGCTTGCGGATGCGCGCAACCCGGTCGCGCACATCAGCCGCCGCAGCATCGACTTCGCGGCTGGACAGGAAGGTGATCGTGATCTGGCTGACTTCCTCGCGGCTGTTCGACTTGATGGTCTTGATGCCTTCGATGCCGGACAGCGAATCTTCCAGCGGCTGCGTGACCGCGCTTTCGATGACCTGCGCGGTGGCGCCCTTGTACACCGTCCGCACCGAGACGACGGGCGGATCGATGTTCGGATATTCGCGCACGGCCATGCGCGAATAGGACAGGAAACCCATGAGCACGATGACCAGGCTCATGACCGTGGCCAGTACCGGCCGCTTGATCGAGATTTCGGAGAGAACCATTGGTGGCGCTCCTGGCTGGATTTTTTTAAGTCGTGCTCAGCTCTTGGCCGCCGGCGCCGGTGCTGCGGCGGGTGGCGCGGCCGGGGGCGGCACGATCACAGAAACCGGCGCGCCATCCTTGAGCTTCATCTGGCCGTCCGTGATGACGACGTCGTTGGCCGCCAGGCCTTTCAAGATTTCCACGCTGCCCGGCGAGCGGTTGCCGATCTCGACCTTCGTCAATGCCGCCTTGCCATCCACCACGCGGTATACAAAGCTGCTCTTGCCCTGCGGCCAGATCGCCTCTTCCGGAATGATGACGGCATTGGGACGGCTGTCGAGCGTCACGGCCACGCGGACGAACATGCCGGGCTTGAGCTTGAAGCCCTTGTTGGGAATGCGTGCTCGCATGGCGATGGTGCGGGTGCGCTCGTCGACCACGGGTTCGACAGCGTAGACACGTCCGGTGAATGCCTCGCCGGGATAAGCGTCCAGCTTCACTGCGATTTCCTGGTTGGGGCGGATCTTCGACAGGTAATTTTCCGGGATGCGGAAGTCGACCTTGATCGAGCTGACGTTCTCGAGGCGCACGATATCACTGCCGGCCTTCACGTAGGCACCGGGGCTGACCTGGCGCAGTCCGAGGATGCCGGAGAAAGGCGCCCGGATCACGGTCTTTTCGGTACGCGACTCAGCCTCGGCGACATGCGCCTTTAGACGTGCGACATTGCCTACCTGCACATCCAGTGCGTCCTTGCTGATGAACTTCTGTTCGTAGAGTTCCTTGGTACGTACCAAACGCTGCTCTTCGGTCTTCAGGTCCGCGCGCTGCGCCGCCGTCTGCGCTTCATATTCGGTACTGCTGATCGTCACCAGCCGCGTGCCGGCCGTGACCGCCTGGCCTTCCTGGAAGTGCAGGCCGACAATGCGGCCGTCTATTTCCGGGCGGATGATTACGGACTCTTCCGCAAGCAGGGAGCCGACTGCTGAAACGTCGTCCTGGACTTTCAGGATCTGGACCGCTTCCGCCTTAACCGGCAAGCCGGGCTTTGGGGCTGCCGCGGGAGGCGTGGAGGGCTTTGTGGCATCGGCCGTCTTGGCCGCATCCGGTTTGGGCGCATCCGCCTTTGCCGTGGCCGACGTGGCGTCGCTTTTCGATCCGCAGCCGGAAATCAACGCTGCGGTGACCAGCGCCGTCAGAATCGTTACATTACGAATGGTCGGCGTATGCACTGCGTACCCCACTGGTAGGTTCCGGTCGACGGCCGCGCAGGGCCGCTGCAACTGGTTAAAAAATTATTGCCAGCGATTGACTACCCTCGCTGGCAGCGGACCGCCGGAGATCTTTTTTTGAGAGCGGAAATATCCCGGCGGTATTGATTTGCTGACTCATGAGTCAGTTATTTTCAGAAATGATAGCCGAGTTTTTAGACAGCCACCATGAGAATTTTGCTGTGAGAATTTCACTGGATGCATTGCTGGTTTTGGATTCTATCTCCCGTAACGGTAGTTTTGCCGCCGCGGGGGAGGAATTGCACCGGGTTCCCTCTGCTATTACCTACACCATCCAGAAGCTGGAGCAGGATCTCGAGGTCAAGCTGTTCGACCGCAGCGGCCACCGTGCCCGCCTGACGAACGCCGGCGAGTCCCTGTTGCGGGAAGGCCGCAACCTGCTGCGTGCTGCGACCGACCTTGAGAATCGGGTCAAACACGTTGCGACCGGCTGGGAGACGGAGCTTCGCATCGCGGTCGATGACCTGGTCCCGACGGAGCGTCTATTCCCGCTATTGAAGGATTTTTATCGCGAGAACTCCGGCACCCGCATCCGCATGACGATGGAAGTACTGGGTGGCTGCTGGGATGCCCTCATGAGCGGGCGGGCGGACCTGATCATTGGGGCGCCCGGCGATGCGCCGCCAGCAGGACTGCTGGCCGTCGAGCCGATGGGCAGTTTCGAGTTCGTTTTCGTGGTCTCGCCTGACCATCCGTTGGCGGCTCTGCCCGACCCGCTTTCCGCCCAGCACATCTTGCAGTATCGCGCCGTGTCCGCCGCCGACACCTCCCGTAACCTGCCGCTGCGCACATCGGGATTGCTCGATGGGCAGGACGCCCTGACTGTACCGACCATGCGTGCGAAGGTCGCCGCGCAGATTGCCGGGCTCGGGGCGGGCTACCTGCCGCTCCTTTGGGCAGCGCCCCACATCGCGGCGGGACGGCTGGTTAAGAAGGAGATCGAGGGATCGAAATCGATGACTAACGTCTGCCTGGCGTGGCATCCGCGCCAGGCCGGCAAGGCGCTGAAGTGGTTCCTCGACCGGCTGCGCAACAAGGCGGTCCAGCGCTACGTTCTGGGCGAGTCGGGGACTTATCCGCGGGCCGACGGCTGAGGTTTTAGTCGAGCTTGCCGCGTCTCGTCGACGGACAGACGCGGTGCACGGCCAGGGATTCGCGCGCCGCTCTTTCCTGTTCGAAAAAGCCGATAACGGCCGTGTCGTTGTCCGACACGAAACGATCGAAAGCGGTTACGTCGAGGACAGCGGGCGCCATGAAAGTCAGGAAGGCGTGCCGGTTTCCTCGGCTTCCTGCGCCGCGATGTCGCGATGCACTTCCGCCATGTCGATTTCCTGCACTTTCTTGATCACGGCTTCCAGTCCCGAAACCGGCAGCGCGCCCGGCTGCGAGAACAGGATGACCTTCTCGCGGAACACCATCAGGGTCGGGATCGAGCGGATCTCGAAGTGTCCGGCCAGTTCGGGTTCTTCCTCGGTGTTCACTTTGGCAAAAACAACGCTTTCATGTTTCTCCGAGGTCGCCTCGAAGACCGGCGCGAAGCTGCGGCAGGGCCCACACCAGGGCGCCCAGAAATCGACGATGACCGTGTCGTTGCCGGTCACTACTTGTTCGAAATTATCCTTGGTCAATGCGATCGTCGACATAACCGGGCTCTCCTTGGTGGCCCCTGAATTCTGCAAATGTTTCTGGCTGGTTGGATATGCACACTATGTAATGGCTGGGCCGTGAAGATCAACCCCCGGCATTGTCGCGGGTCGCGAAGCGGCCGAAATGCAGCAGGATCGCCGGCAGCACCAGCAGGTTGAGCAGGGTCGAAGTGGCCAATCCCCCCACGATGATGGTAGCCATCGGGCCTTCGATTTCGCGCCCGGGTTCGCCGCTGCCGAGTGCAAGAGGCATCAGACCCAGAGCGGTCACCAGCGCCGTCATCAGGATCGAGGGCAGGCGTTCGGCGGCGCCGCGCAGGGCGGTATCGGCGTTCCAGGGCAGGCGCTCGACCTCAACCAGGTGCTGATAGTGCGAAACCAGCATGATCGAGTTGCGCAGGGTGATGCCGAAGAGCGTGACGAAGCCGACCAGCGAACCGAGCGACATCCATCCGCCGCTGGCGAATACCGCGATGACGCCGCCGATCAGCGCGAATGGCAGGTTGACGAAGGTGATCAACAAATTGTGCAAGTTGTTGAAGGCGATGTAGAGCAACAAAAAAATGCCGATGCCGGCGAGCGCGGAATGCAGCAGCAGATCGGAACGGGCCCGAGCCTGCGCATGGGCGGTGCCCGAATAGACCGCGTAGTTGCCATCGGACAACTTCACCTCCGCAGCGATGTGGGCGCGGGCGGCACGCTCGAACTGCTCGATGTCGCGGCCGTCGACGCTGGCTGTCACGGTCTGGATGCGCCGGCCGCCGTCGTGAAGGATCTTGTAACGTCCGCCGGCGATCTCGACGTCCGCGACGTCGCCCAACCGGATGAGCCGGCCATCGGGATTGCGCAGCGGCAATGCGGATACGCCGTTGATGCGGTTGCGATGCAACGGATCCAGTATGACCACAAGATCGATGACCTGGTTGTCGCGAAAAATCTGCGCGGCCTGCACGCCTTCGTACGCCGTCTGCACCGCTTCCAGCACGGCTAACGGTTGCAGGCCGAGCGCGGCGACGCGTTCGTGGCGCAGGCGGATCGCCAGCTGCGGCGCGCCGGGCTGGGCCTGAATCTGCACATCGCGTGCACCCGGCACTTCGGCCAATTTCGAGGCGATCGCCAGCGCGTCGCGATCCAATAAATCGAGCGACGAACCGTAGAGATTCACAACAAATGGCGCGGCATAGCCGGTGATGGTTTCCTCGATGCGCTCGGTCAGAAAAGTATTGACCGCGAAGGTCACGCCCGGAAACGCGCCGCCGCGCTGGCCCGAAAGGGTCTCGCGGATCTCCTCGAGGATGCGCACCTGCTCTTTGCCCGACAGCGCGCCGATCTCGACCTCGAACTCGCTGTAATGCGTGCCAAAGGTGTCGGCGCCGTTCTTGGAACGGCCGACCCATTGCGCCACGGACTGGACACCTTTGATCGAACCGATGGCCCTGGAGACCTTCTGGCCGATGCGCAAGGATTCGACTTCCGACGTGCCCGGCACGGCCGACATGTGCATGATGTAGTGGCCTTCGCGCAATGCCGGAATGAACTGCCCGGCGAACAGGGGCAGCAGGCCGATGCCCACCGCGATGACGATGCCGGTCACGCTGATCACGCGTCCCGGGTAACGCTCGATGCGGCCAAGCATTGACAGATATTTCGGCTTCAGCCAGCGCACGAAAGGCGGATCCTCGGCTTTCAATTCCGCGCGCGATAAAAGCAGGTAACAAAGCGCGGGCGTCAGCGTCACCGCGATCACCAGCGATGCGAGGATGGAGAAAATATAGGCGAGCCCGAGCGGTGCAAACAGTTTGCCGGCAACACCACCCAGGGTGAGCAGCGGCACGAACACCAGCGCAACGATGAATGTCGCATACACCACCGAACTGCGCACTTCGACGGAAGCAGCCAGCACGACTTCCCAAACGGGTCGCGGCTGCAGCGACGCGCGATTGAGCCGCATGCGGCGGAATATGTTCTCGGTATCGATGATCGCGTCGTCCACGACTTCGCCCAGTGCGATGGCCAGTCCGCCCATGACCATGATGTTGAGCGTGACGTTGAAGTAGTCCAGCACCAGCACAGCGGTCAGCAGCGAAACCGGGATTGCCGTGGCACAAACGAAGGCCGTCCGGACGTTGAACAAAAACAGGAACAGCACCACAACGACGAGCAGCGAACCAATGAGAATGTCACGCTGGACATTGCGCACCGCGGTTTCGATGAAGTTGGCCGGACGAAACAACTGCGGATGCAGCCTGACGCCTTCTTTTTCCAGCAGCGGCTTGAGTTCGGCCACGGCGACCTCCAGGTCCCGGGTAACCGCGTGCGTATTCGAACCGAGTTGGCCCTGCACCATCATGAATACACCCGGTGTGCCGTTGATCGCAGCAGCACCGATCGACGGTGCCGCCCCCTCCACGACCTGGGCCAGGTCGCCGATGCGCACGGCACGCCCATCGTGATAGGTGACGACTGCGCGGGCGACGTCCGCCACTGCATCCGGTTGCACATCGACTTGAAGAAGAATGTGCTGGTTCGGCGTTTTCACGAAACCGGCCCCCGCCACGCCGGTCGCGCGTCGCGCGGCAACAACCACGTCTTCCAGTGCCATGCCAAAGCGATGCAGCTTCTCCGGATCGACCTGGATCTGCCACTGGCGCACGTCGCCGCCGAACACGTTCACTTCCGCAACCCCGTGCACCGCAAGCAGATGCGGGCGAATGACCCAATCCACCAGCGTGCGCAATTCCATCAGGCTGCGCTTGTCGGACGTGATGCCCACTCCGAGCACGGTGCTCGCGGACGAAGTGAGCGGTGTCATCGCCGGCACGATGCCTTTTGGCAACTGGGCAGCCAGTGCACCGAGACGTTCGGCCACCACCTGGCGATTGCGGTAGATGTCCGATCCGTCCTGGAAATAAACGTGCACGACAGACAGGCCCGGAATCGATTGCGAGCGCAGGCTCTCGAGCCCCGATGCGCCGGACAATGTGTTCTCGATCGGCTGGGAGACTTGGGACTCGATCAGTTCCGCGGAGAACCCCGGCGCCTCGGTCTGGATAACGACCTGGCTTGGCGAAAATTCCGGGAACACGTCCAGGTGCGCCCGCGACAGGGTGAACAATCCGTAGCCGACGATGGTCAGCGCCAGTGCGACGATCACGCCGGGATAACGGATGGACTGGCGGACGATGAACGAGATCAATTTTTTCTAATTCCGATTAACCGCAGAGGCACAGAGGACACGGAAAAAATCAAATACATGCATTGCGATTTGTTCAGCCCACTCTATTCGCGTTGTAATTCGACGCCGTCTGACCACTTCTCCATTCTGTCGTTCTGCCTTATCTCTGTGACCTCTTTGCCTCTGTGGTGAAAACATTTTCCCTAATCTTCGTTCTCGTTTCTGATCTGGTACTTCAATTCCTCGGAGAGCAGCAGCTGCGCGCCGCTGACGACGACTTCGTCATCGTCGTCGAAGCCGGTTTTGTTAAACCAGCCGCCTTCCATCTCGTCCGCGGTGGAAACCTCGAAGCGGGCAAAGCTGCCCTCCTTGTCGTCTTTCACGTAAGCCCAAGCCTTGCCCGCATGCCAGACGACCGCGGCGGACGGTACGATGACTCCGCTGACCGGAGCGCCGCCCATTTTGATGCGCGCGGCGACGCGCATGCCGGCGCGGAAGCCACCGCCGTTCACCAGGAAGAAATAAGTCTCGCCCGGATAAGCTGGATCGATCTGCGGAGAATCGGCGACGAAGCTGGCCGCATGTGAATTGTCCCGCGCCATCGCAGGGGCAACCGTAATCTTGCCGCGCATCGCCGCACGCGGCAGGTCATAGGGCAATACGAGCTGCACCAGGAATTCGGTCTGCTGCAGCAGTGAGCGCATCATCTGCGAATCTAGATTGACTGCACGGGCCGTCACGGCTTCGCCCCAGGTGCCGCGAATCGTATCGCGGATGCTGGCTGCGGCCTGGTCGGCCACAACCAGCCGTGAAACTTCGGCCTGATAGCGCGCCTGTGCGGCTTTCATCGCCTGTTCCGATACGTTGCGGTCGTCACGAAACAGCATTTCCATGCGCCTGGATTCGGATTCCGCGGCTGCGAGCGTTGCGCGAGCCGCCCTGGACTCGGCGACCGCAGCAAGGTAGCGGCCGCGCATTTCCGCGAGTGGTTGAATGTTCATCACGATGCCGATAGCCTCGGTAGCAGCCTCCCGCTGTGCGGATTTCAGTGCTTGCGTCGCAATGCCCGCGGCCTTCTGGCTGTCCGTTGAAATGCGCACGACCGCGCGTCCGTCCTCAACGCCCGCGGACGATACGGCCTTGATCTTGTCTTCGTGTTTTTCCGCCTGCGTGCCGAGTTCGTCGCGCGAGTAATAGATCAGGGCCCACGACAACAGGGTGATGATCACGGCCATCGCCGCGATGATCGCGTGGACCGGGCGCGCACTCATGGCTTGCCCACCGCGGCATGGTCGGCCGCCCTGACCGGGCGCGTAGCGGGCAGCGCATCGAAATCGCCCAGCAGCGGGCGCTGCACGGCATCCTCCAGGTGCGCGATTGCGCGATGCAGTTCGACAATTGCCGCCTGAAAAATCGTTTCCGCTGCCAGCGAATCGATGTGCGCCGTGACGAATTGCATGCGGTCGGTCGCACCCGCGTCGAACTGGCGGCTTACCCGTGCTTCCTGCTCGCGCTGCATCTGCAACTGATGTTCCGCACCGGCCATGCGTCCGCGCGCCAGCCGGTACTGCGCAGCGGCGCGCTCAACGAGAGAAATCGCGTCGGTCTGGGTTGCCGCGAATTGTTCAGCGGCCAGCTCGCGGCGCGCCTGCGCTTCGCGGATCGAAGCCCGCGTAAGCGCGGCCTGCGGCAGCGAAATGCCGATCGCCAGCGACCAGATGTTGTCGCCCTGATCCCAGGTGTAGCCCGGTCCGATCGTAATGTCGGGATTTTGCGCGGCGACGGCCGACTTGACCTCGGCATCGGCTGCGCCGAACTCCAGGAGCTTGCGATGCACGTTCAGGCGATTGCGCAGGGTCAGTCGGCGCAGCGCCCCGGCCTCCATATCCACTAGCGGCTGCGCGGCTGCGTCGAAGCGCAGCTTCATGCGCTCGACCACGTCCAGCGGCAATCCGAGCGCCGCAGCGAGTTCGCCCAGCGCGCGCTGCTGCCGCGCCATTTCCTGGCTGCGCAGCAGTTCAAGTTGGGCGTAAGCCACGCGCTCGGCCCCGAGCTCGCGCGACGACAGCATCCCCGCATCCACACGGCGATTGACCAGGCCGACCATGTTCTTGCGCGCATCGAGCTGTGCGTCGAGCGATGCGAGCGCGTCGCGACTTTCCTGCAGGTCGAGGTAATGATCGCGTACGCGCGCACGCACCGTCCACGCTGCATTGGCTATGTCGAGGTCGGCGGCGTCGGCCAGGAAGGCGCTGCGCTCGGCGCGCGCGGCGCGCTTGCTTTGCGCAACCAGCGGAATTTCCAGTTCCAGCCCGAGAGTCCACGGTCCGTTGGTATCGGGAAGCGTTCGGCTGTGATATTCAGGCTTCAACCGACCCGACCAGGATTGCATCTGCGCAGCCGAACCCAGTTCCGCACGGGCAACGTCGGCGCGTGCCTGCGCAGTGCGGATGTCCGCATGGAAATACAGCGCGACCAGCGTCAGTTCCTTCAGTGTCCATTGCTGCGGCGGCCAGTTCTGCGCGCCGTAGCCGTTTGCCGCCGCAAACTGTTTCAGGCCGGCGACATCGGCGGAGCGCGCGAGGAATTCCGCGACGGTCGCGTCTGGATCGACCGGCCGCGGCGAATAGGATAAGGATGAACAGGCGGCAAGTGCGATTGCCGCGGCAAGACCCGGAACACATTTCAGGTAGCCGCGCGACATCGGCCGGCTCAGTGCAGTTTGATATGCGGCTCGGTGCGCCGTGTGATGATGCGCGCCAGCGTATCGAGGAAGACTTTGGTGAAGCCATGCAGTGCAAATTCGTGCATCTTGTACAGCGACAGGTACATGATCTTGGCGAAAAAGCCTTCGATCATGACACTGCCGCGCGTGATACCGCCCATCAGGCTGCCGACGGTGCTGAACTTGCCGAGCGAAATCAGCGACCCGAAGTCGCGATACTCGAAGGGCCGCGGTGCTTCGCCGCGCAGGCGGCGCGGCAGCATGCGGTAGAGGTGCGAAGCCTGCTGGTGCGCGGATTGCGCGCGCGGCGGTACGGAATTTTTCTTCTCCGGCCACGGGCAGCTCGCGCAATCGCCGAACGCAAAAATGTTTCCGTCGCGCGTGGTCTGCAGGTTTTGCGAGACCACGAGCTGGTTGATGCGATTGGTCTCCAGCCCGCCGATGTCCTTGAGGAAATCCGGTGCCTTGATGCCCGCCGCCCACACCACGAGTTCCGCGGGGATTTCCCGGCCGGTCGCAGTTTTCACGCCGCTTGGCGACACCTCGGTAACGCGTTCGCCGGTCAATACTTCGACGTTCAGTTTCTGCAGGAGGCAGGATACGGCCGTCGACAGCCGGTCGGAAAGGGCCGGCAGGATCTTGGGGGCGGCTTCGACAATGGTGATCTTGATGTCCTTCTCGGGATTGATCCGGTCCAGGCCGAAGGACAGGAATTCGCGAATGGTGTTGTGTAGTTCCGCGGCGAGTTCAACGCCGGTGGCCCCTGCGCCGATGATGGCGATATGCAACTGCCCCGATTCGAACTGGCCTTGTTGCGCGTTCGCGCGCAGGCAGGCATTGAGCAGCTGCGAATGGAACAGCGCCGCCTGTTGGGGATTGTCCAGAGAGATCGCATGTTCCGCCGCGCCGGGCGTGCCGAAGTCGTTGGTCGTGCTGCCCACCGCGATGACCAGCGTGTCGTAGGGGATGCTGTAGGCGGACAGGACTTCGCGGCCGGCTTCATCGAGCGTCGGCGCCAGGTGAATCTGCTTCGCAGCACGGTCGAGCCCGTCCATGCGGCCGAGGCGGAATTGAAAATGATGCCAGCGCGCCTGGTACAGATAATCCAGCTCGTGGTCGTTCAAGTCCATGCTGCCGGCGGCTACCTGGTGCAGCAACGGCTTCCACAAATGCGTGCGCGAGCGATCGACCAGCGTGACCAGCGCTTTCCTGTGCTTGCCCAGCTTCCGGCCGAGCTGCGTGGCGAGTTCCAGGCCGCCGGCGCCGCCGCCGACGATCACGATCTTGTGCGGATTGGTTTTTTGTTCGCTCGCCATTGCAATGGGTGCATCGGAAAAAGGTACGGGTTTACGAGCGGAGTTTATCTTGTTGCCCGGAAGACTGCCCGCGGCAAAAAAAGCCCGCTGCAAGAGCGGGCTTCATCGGCTATGTACAGTCGTCAGATCATGCGGCGGCACTGCGCGGTGCCGGTTCCCGCACCGTGATCAATCCTTTGAGGGCCGCGCGATTGACCGCGGACAGCACCGCCCTCAGGGTCGCGGTGACGATGTTGCCGTGCATTCCCGCACCATACAGCGTCTGCTCGCGCCCGATGCGGATCTGCACATAGGCCACCGCCGTCGCATCCTCGCCGCCGCCCACCGCATGCTCGTGATAATTCATGACGTGCACGTCGATGCCGCAGCCTTCACACAGCGCGCGCACGAAGGCATCCACCGGTCCGTTTCCCTTGCCGGCGATGGCGATCTCGCGCCCGTTGAATTTCAGCCGGGCCGTCACGCTTTCGACTTCGCCGTGGCCGGCTTCATGCGTAATGCGATGCTCGACGTACGCCAAGGGCCGTTCGCTCTCCAGATACTCCTTGTCAAACGCCGCCTTGATGGCGATCGACGATAGTTCCTTGCCGGTCGCATCCGTGATGGCCTGGATCACCTGGCTGAACTCGATCTGCAGCAGGCGCGGTAACGACAGGCCAAAATCGCGTTCGAGAAGATAGGCGATGCCGCCCTTCCCCGACTGGCTGTTGACGCGGATGACGGTTTCGTAAGCGCGGCCGAGATCGGCCGGATCGATCGGCAGGTAAGGCACGTCCCAGAGGTCGGTCGCCTTGCGCGCTGCGAGGCCTTTCTTGATCGCGTCCTGGTGCGATCCGGAAAAAGCCGTGAACACCAGCTCACCGCCGTAGGGATGGCGCGGGTGCACCGGCAACTGGTTGCAATGCTCGACGACGCGGATGACCGCATTGATATCGGAGAAATCGAGTCCGGGATCGATTCCTTGGGAATAGAGGTTGAGCCCGAGTGTCACGAGGTCCACATTGCCGGTACGCTCGCCGTTGCCGAACAGGCAACCCTCGATGCGATCGGCGCCGGCCATGACCGCGAGTTCGGCTGCCGCGACCGCACAACCTCGGTCGTTATGCGGATGCACTGACAACACAATGCTGTCGCGATTGGCCACGCTGCGGCCGAACCACTCGATCTGGTCGGCGTACACATTGGGGGTGGCCATTTCCACCGTTGCCGGCAAATTCAGGATCGCCGGACGCTGCGGCGTGGGCTGCCACACCGCGTTGACCGCGTCGCAGATTTCCACCGCGAAATCCAGTTCGGTGCCGGTAAAGCTCTCGGGCGAATACTGGAAGACCCAGTCGGTATCCGGTTGTTGTTTTGCGCACTCGAGCACGACTCGCGCTCCCTCGACGGCAATGTCCACGATGCCCGGCTTGTCGAGGCCGAACACCACGCGCCGCTGCACGGTCGATGTCGAGTTGTACAAATGCATGATGGCGCGTTTCGCGCCGCGCAGGGATTCGAAAGTGCGGCGGATCAACGATTCGCGCGCCTGGGTCAGCACCTGCACGGTCACATCATCGGGGATCAGCTTCTCCTCGATGAGCTTGCGCACGAAATCGAAATCGGTCTGGGATGCGGCGGGAAATCCGATCTCGATTTCCTTGAACCCGGTTTTCAGCAGCAGCATGAACATGCGCAGCTTGCGCTCCGCATCCATCGGTTCGATCAGCGCCTGGTTGCCGTCGCGCAGATCAACGCTGCACCAGACCGGCGGTCGGGTGATGACCTGGTTCGGCCAGGTGCGGTCGGGTAAGGGGATCGGCGCAAACGGACGGTATTTCTGCGAAGGGTCTCGGTTCATGTCGTGTACTCGCGCAATTTGATGAGCCACCACCGCCTGGCTTCGGCCTGGCGGGCTTGGGTACTGCGGGATTGGCGTTAGTTTATGTGCGCGCGGGGCGCAGCAGCAGGCCGGTCAGCAGGTTGCTGACAAGAAAAAGACCGGTTTGGCCGTGCTGATGGGAATGCATGCGTCCGACTATAGGCAGATTTTTCGTGCTTCGCAAGCCCCAGTCTCTTCCAATGGCATATGAGGCTGAAACCGGTTCCGTGTTTCCAACGGCATAGGAGGCTGAAATAAGGATTTTGGATCGATCATCGCGCCTATGGTGATCGACATGAAGGAAACGCGGCTCAAAACGGTGGCGCAGTTGGGCGCCTTTCTCAATGGCACACTCGAAGTCAAATTTCAGAGCATCAGCAGCGACGCCGAGCGCTACGGTTTCATCGCCGCGGTGCTCAATCGCTTTGCCTATCGA
>JAYVMZ010000178.1:0-2188 GCA_043758735.1 Betaproteobacteria bacterium | reverse complement strand
GCTCGAACGCAGCTTCCTCGGCCTCAACCATCTTGCCGCGGCCATCATCGCGTTCAGGAAGGTCCCTTTGGCCCTAAATATTATTTACGGATAAATTCTTAAAGTCTTATACTGCCCCCGCGCGGGGCGGCGGCGACCCGCGTGTGCCGCGATGATTTTCGCGGTAGAACTTGCAGAGAACCACTACAAGGAACCAAAAATGAAATCAACTCGACTATTGGCCCTGACCGCGATTCTCGCATCGGGATTCTTGTCCCCGCAGGCGAACGCCGGAGTTTCGGTAAGCGTTGGAGAGCCGGGCTTCTTCGGCCACATCGAAATAGGCGGACTTCCCAGGCCGCCGCAATTGATCTTTCCGCAGCCGGTCATTATTCGACCCGTGCGCATCGGCGTGGCTCCCGCGCCGATTTATCTCCACGTGCCCTCGGGGCATGAGAAGGATTGGGGCAAGCACTGCCGCAAGTACAACGCGTGTGGCCGGCCGGTCTACTTTGTGCAAGACGGTTGGTACAACGATGAGTACGTCCCGGAATACCGGAAGAAACACGGCAAGGGGCATGACGGGGACGATGACAACGGCGGCAAGCACGGCGGCAAGCACGGCGACAAGGGCCATGGCCACAAAAAGGACAAGGATTAGTCTGGCGGCGGCAGATGCCGGGCCGCTGTGTTGGCGCCCGAGGCGCGTCGGGACGGGGAGCAGGCGAGCCAGACGAGGAATAATCGATGCGACGCGTCCCGCGAGAACGTCCGGGCGCAGGTCTTCCGTTCTGATCTGAATCACACTTGGAATATTGGCTCCTGAAGAAGCCAGAATTGCGCCGAAATCGAGATTGTGAGTGAGCAGGACAAACCGGACTTTCTGCCATCGGGCGATCTGCTCGCTGGGCAGCGGAAGTCCGTCGCCGTGCGCACGAAACAGCCGCGCGTGCGGCGCCACGGCCATGTTGCCGGCGATCCAGACTCTCCTTCCCCTTCAGGGGGAGGGAGATGTCGTTTCCCACCCTTGCGTTCCTCTTTACCCTGCATTCCAGGCTTTCCTTCCGCCCCGCGTCTTTCGCCTTCGCCGGTTATCCCATTTGACTGCCACTGCGTATTGCCAGAGAATCCGCGCGACTGTCGAGAGCAACCCGCGTCAAGGCGTCGAAAAAATTGGAGGCACCGAATGAAAAGAGACTGGGCGTGGATGAGCCGATACATCCTTGTTATCGTCATTTCTCTGGTCCTGGGTGGCGCGATCGGCGAGTTCGCGTTGTTCAAGCAGACCACGCTGGGCACGCCCAAGCTTACCGCGTCCCAGCTCGTCCAGTTCATGGGTTACGGCGGGGCGCTGCTGCTGCTCTGGTTGATGGGGCAGAAGGCGGCCAGCCAGTTTCGCAGCGGCCGCGGCAAGTCTGCATTCCTGAGCTTCATCGTCGTTCCGCTGGTGACGCTGATCGTCGTGGCCGGGTCCTATTCGGTGCTCCTCACGATTTTGCGGCCGTTCCTGGACTCGGGGCCGAGGAACATCTACAACTGGATATTCGTTCTTGGCATCACCATCTCCGCGTTATGGCTTGCGGTTGCGCTGTTCCATCACTCCGAGCCGCTGGTGGATCTGTTCCGCGCCGGGCCCGCCGATGAATGGGATACCGAAGGGAAGAAGTGCAGTTCCTGCGGCGCCCAGCTTGATCCCGGAGCGAATTTCTGCCACGTCTGCGGCATCGCCAGTGCATAATGAATTCGTCGCCCAGCAAACGGGAATCGGATTCATGAAAAGAAAATTTTGGAAATTGATGCTTGCCTTGTTGGCCGGGATTGCGCTGGCCGGTTGCGCCGAACTCGACATGGAGGGCAGGGACGCGTGGTCGTGCCGCCCGTCGTAGGGCCGGGTCCGACCGTCTACGAACCCAGGCACGCCGATGATCAGGACGACGGTGGCGACAAGGAAAAACACAAACACAAGCACAAGAAGAAAGATAAGGACGACGGCGGCGATGGCGACGACGATGATGACGGCGACGATCGTCACCACGGAAAGCATCACAAAGACTGAACAACGGCCTGAAAGACAGGCGCCCGGAAGTCGGATTTATTTGCCGCCCGGTCGTGAGGAAGTAAATTGCTTTGGGCATTCGAGGGCAATGCCCAGGTAGTGCGCCGAACGTCACTTTTCCGGCGATCCAGACCCTCCTTCCCCTTGAAGTGG
>JAYVMZ010000177.1:0-18523 GCA_043758735.1 Betaproteobacteria bacterium | reverse complement strand
GACGCTATTGGGATTTGAAGCCTTGGCACGATCTCGCCAGGTTGCGAACTGACGCCGAACCACCCGTTGCAGCGGACGCACCGCAAGCGTCGCGCCGCTGAGCGCGCACGTTCGGCATCACACGACTGTCGGCGCCTGTTGGTACTATTGACAACACTGAGCACATGTTGGCATTATTGCCAACATGAAGGCTGTTGATCTCGTACGGACGCGCATAATTTTTTCAGAGGCCTCATTCGCCGAGTTGGTACTGTGGCAGGTTCCCAAGCCGATGGCCGGCTCAACCCACGAGTTCAAGTACCGGTTGGCGTACGTGGTAGACGGGGTATGCGTAGTGCGCTACGACAACGAAGTTGGCAAAGGCGATCACCGGCACTTCGATGGGAAGGAAAGTGCCTATACCTTTGAGACCTCGGACAAACTCATCGCTGCCTTCCAACGTGACATTGCGAGGTGGAACCGTGAAAACCGTGATTCTTGACGTTCGTGCTCCGAGCGAGTCGATGGCGGACTTCGTGCGGGTGTGGAAGACCGGAAAGGGGGAGAAAGCGGCGCGCATCAGCTTTGCCACGCCGGAACTTCTCTGGAAAGTACTGACTGCGAAGCGCTGGGAACTGCTGAAAGCACTTTGCGGCGCCGGGCCGGTTTCTATCCGCGAAGCAGCGCGGCGCGTTGGCCGCGACGTCAAAGCGGTCCACACTGACATTACGGCGCTACTGAACGCCGGAGTCCTCGATCGAGCGGAAGGCGGAGGCATTTTCTTTGCGTTCGAGGCTGTGAAAGTTGAGTTTTTACTTCAGGCCGCATAGCTTGGCTGCGCGGAAGACGCCGAACCCGGCGTTCGTTCGGACCGTCCGCCTGCGGCGTCCGGCCGCACATCTAATTCGTTGGGCGTCGCGAGACGATGGACGCTAAGCTCATTCTCAAAGACACGCTTCGCCGAGCGACAACTAAATCCGGGTCGGACCACCGCAACGCTTTGATCCACAGAAATAAGTCCGCAATATAGACGCGGTTCTAACGCTTAGGCGCGCTTTTTCGATCGCAAAATGCACGCTTTAAGGGAGCAAAGCGATGCCGCGTGCCAACCGCCATTTCCTGCCCGGCCATGTCTGGCATCTCACTCGTCGCTTCCACGAGCGAGACTCCCATGCACTCCCTAAAAATGGGTTCGACAGCAGGGGCGCCTCATGGTCGGGCACAATCCCCGCGTCGACCGGGTGGAGATTTTCCCAGGCAGCGTAACGTGCTGTGCGGGAAACTATACGTTTCGACCTAAATCAAGCCGATCCGTTCGAGCATCGAAACGCCGTCCCAGATCAGCTTCCAGCCGGTTGCGAACAGCAAAATGTTGGCCCAGCGATAGACCGTGGTGTCAGTGATACGGCCCTGCATCCACAGGCCAATGTAGACGCCGACCGGAGCGAGCGGCAACAGCACCAGCGCGGCGAGCAGATTGCGCAGGTGAAGCTGGCCGAGGAAATAGTAGGGAACCAGCTTCACGTAATTCACCACCAGGAAAAACATGACCGTCGTACCGACGAAGAGTTTTCTCTCCAGTTTTTGCGGCATGAGATACACCAGCAGCGGTGCGCCGCCGTTGTGGCAGATGAAGCTGGTGAATCCGGACATCGCGGACCAGAACCCGCCTTTCACGGCAGACACGCCGGCCGGCTGCTGCCGGCGCGCGAGCCCGCTCCAGTTGAGCAGCGGAAATCCCACGCCGATCGCGCCCACTAGCAGCAACAGCCAGCCCTTGTTCAGCAGCCCGAAGCACAGCGTGCCAAGCGCGATGCCGACAAGCGCGCCGGGGAGGATGATGCGCAGGTTGGGCCAGTCGAACGATCCCGCAAAACGGCGCAGGCCGGTGACATCCATCGTGCACAAGATCGGCAGCATGATGCCCACGGCATCCGCGGGTGGAATGACGAGCGACATCAGCGGTACCGCCAGACCACCCATCGCGCCGCCGAACCCTGACTTGGAAATCCCGGTGATCAGGATCGCCGGTATGGCAAGCGCGTAGAAAAGCGGATCGGTGATCATCTAAACCTCAAACAGGTATCACCACAGAGGCACAGAGGACGCAGAGAAAACACAAAGACGATGAGAGATTATGGTACCGCGTTGGCCAGCGGAACAGGTGCGGAAACCCGTTGTGCAGAACCCATTCCTGAGTGGCGACTTGTTTCCTCTGTGCCCTCTGTACCTCTGTGGTGAGCGCATTTTAGATGCCTTCGATAAATAAAAACCGGCACCCCATGGGGATGCCGGTCATCATACGGACTCCTGAAGAACTGTTGCTGCGACCGCGCGCTAATTGTGGCCCGGTGTCGCAACAGGCAGGCTGTCGTTCTTTTTGGCGAGGTTGCCATCGCCGGGCTTGCCGTCTTTCACGTCCTTTTTGATTTTTGCTTTGTCGGCATGGTAGGCCTTCTTGGTGCCACTGCCGACCTGGTGGCCGACATCGACGGCGGCATCCTTTATGCCTTTTCCTGCGCCTTTGACGTCCGACTTGAACTCTTCCTTGGTGTATTTCTTTTCCGTTTCGGCTGCATTGACCGCAGTCGTCGCGAACGCAGCCAAGGCTGCGAGTATAGCTATGAGGGGGACTCTCGATTTCATGATTGGTTCTCCTTTATATGCCGTGTTCATTCGGCGCTTTGCTGCACCTTGCGTTTACGACCCGCATTCTTCAACGGAGTTCCTGCGTCGCGCTCCGCCATGTGGCCTATCCAGCGCATCCAGCTCCACAGCGATAGCAGGCTCAGCAACACGGCAAACAGGACCACGACATCGTGGGCGGCATTCTGGCGCAGCGCGAGGGAATTCACCAGGGAATCGAGCATGAAGCGCCAGTCGCCCTGCACGCGGCCGAAGGCGATCCAGTCGAACAGGATGGCGATCGCGGTAACCGACAAGGCGGCGAGCAGTCCGCGCGGCCGCGATAGCGATTCCGGAAGCAGGAGCGACAAGCCTGCGAAGACGAGGGCCGCGCCTGCGCAGCCCATCGCCCACAACGGCACGGGGAGGTCCTGCGCCGGGACGGCGAGCCAGCCGAGTGCGAGCGCGAGCGGAGTGAGCCCCGAGACGACGAAGGCGAAGCCAATCGTGCCGACGAGGCTTCTGGATGAAGTCATGCGGAATCCGAGCCGAGCGTGACGCTGGCAGTGGCTGTGCCGGCGCGCTCATGGCGCGCGACGAGCTTGATAACCGAGCTTCCCGCGGCGCGCACGACCCATTCCACTGTCAGGCGATCGTCGGTTTCATCGGCGCTTGATCCGGCCCAGGTATTGGCCGCGGCCGGCTTGTAGGCGCGGCCTTCGAGCTGGCCGAGTTCTTCGCGTAACTTCCCGGTTTCGAGCACCGCCGTTTCCGGCAGTTCGATTTCACAGACCACCCCGCGGGCGAGTTTCCTGTTCTTTGCCATTTTCGTCACGTAGCTCGGCAACCAACCGGTGTTCTGCAGCGCGAGCCGCACTCTCCAGGTGTCCTTGCCCAGCGCTGTCACGGACGTTTCGAGAATTTCCAGCCGGGGCGAAATCAGCGCATGCCAGGTCAGCCAGCGCGAGAACGGCGCGATCTCCTTTTCCAGCAGGTGCGGTGGCGGATTGCTCCAGGTGTAAAGGCTCTGCCACCCACCGAGTTCCACCCGTCCCAATTGTGGATGCTCGAATTCGTACCAGTCGACGAAGCCCTTGCCCATCAGCGCGGTATCGTTCCACTTCATCAGCTTGAGGTCGTCCTCGACCGGGTGCTCGCGGTACCAGTCGATGTATTTGTAGTCGGTGATGCCGGCCTGCCGTTGCGGACTCCAGATTTCCACTGTCCACGCGAATACGCCGCGATGGTCGTACATCCAGGAATCGAAATCGCCGGTGATGACTTCCTTCGGGTGATAGCGGAACTCATGATAGGCGGAGGCGACCGGATAGCCGGTGATCTCGCTGCCTTTCTCGCCGATTTTCTGATAGGTCCAGAGATCTTCTGGCGGCATCTGGTCGTCGGCCAGATGCGAATACGGGCGCAGCAGCACGCCGCTGTAGGTGTGGAAGGCGATCGCGCCGGTGATGTTCGGATGCCGGGCGATGAAGCCGGCCACCGCTGCAATTTCCGGTTCGGAGGTCGGAAACGGCCCGGCGCCCATCTGTTCGTGCTCGGCGCGCCAGAATGCCGGAAAGTTGCGGTTGAGGTCGAGGCGTTCCTTGCGCGCCTGCAGCTTCAGGTTCGTCCCGTCAAAATCCGCGACACTGCCTTCGGGCAGCAGCCGGTAATAACGGCCGCCGCTCTCGACCGGATCGCGGCGCACGAGGATGCGAGAATCCTGCTCGCAAAGTTTCCACGGACCGTTTGCATCGGGTACGCGCATCGACAGGATTCGGCCATCGCCGTCGATGTCCTCGCGCTTCACGCCGCCGACCGGCTCTTCGTCGTAAGGGTAGGGGCGCGTGCTCGAGCGGATCAGTTGCGGCACGTCGGCCAGCGCCCATTCGGCGCCGTCGGGATTGACGCGCGGGCACACGTAGAACGCACGGGTGTCAAGACAGCGCGTAATGTCCGCGTCCTTGCCGTAGCCGGTGATCAGGCGATGCAGCAGGTGCAGGCAGGCCATCGAGCCCGCCACTTCCGTGGCGTGGATGTTGCCGTCCACCCACAGCGCCGGCTTGTCGGTGTCGGGCCCGGTCTTGTAGTTGGTGACGCGCACGACATAGATTTCGCGGCCTTCGTAGCTCTTGCCGATGGGCTCGAGTCTTACGAGTTCCGGATGCGTCCCCGCCCAGCCGGTCAGGAACCGTACGAGGTCGCCGTAACGGTAGTAAGTGTCGAAGCGGATAGCGGTCATGCATGCACCATCTAGATCAAACGCCAGAAAAAATTTGCCACAGAGGACTACAGAGTACACAGAGGAAAGTGAGAAGGCAGGAATTGGGAGATTCACGTCGCCAACGTTGTAGCAGACCTGCATCGTGGCAAGCTCATAACCATTTTCCGGTTTTCCTCTGTGATCTCTGTGTCCTCTGTGGCCCAATGATTGTAAGCCGTATTCAGCTCAGGTTGCCCAGAACGGGATGAGGCTTGTAAGGTTCGGCGAGGGACTTCAGTTCTTCCTCGGTCAGCTTCACAGAGAGCGCGGCAACTGCGTCTTCCAGATGCTGCTTCTTTGTCGCGCCTATGATCGGGGCCGTGACACCGGGTTGCTGCAGCAGCCATGCAATCGCGACCTGTGCATTCGGCGCGCCACGCTTTGTTGCGACCTCGGTCACCCGCTTGACCACTTCAAAATCCGAATCTTCGTAGTACATGTTGTGGGCGAAATCGTCGCTCTTCGCTCGCGTCGTCGCACCCCAGCTTTCCTTGGTGCGGTTGCCGGCCAGGAAGCCGCGTGCCAGCGGGCTCCAGGGAATCAGTCCGATGCCTTCCTCGCGGCAAAGGGGATTCATCTC
Organism: Betaproteobacteria bacterium; assembly: GCA_043758735.1. GTDB lineage: Bacteria > Pseudomonadota > Gammaproteobacteria > Burkholderiales > JACQAP01 > JACQAP01. The sequence continues at coordinate 13,079 of JAYVMZ010000177.1, read as the reverse complement.
GCGCTCTTCCTCGCGATAGACCAGGTTGTAATGATTCTGCATTGTGACAAAGCGGGAGTAGCCGTACGTATCCGAGACCTGCAGCATCTTGGCAAACTGGTAGGCATACATCGATGAGGCGCCGATGTAGAGCGCCTTGCCGGCCTTGACCACGTCGGTCAGCGCCTCCATTGTTTCTTCGATCGGGGTTGTGCGGTCGAAGCGATGGATCTGGTAGAGGTCGACGTAGTCCAGGCCCAGGCGCTGCAGGCTGTTGTCGATCGCATGCATGATGTGCTTGCGCGACAATCCCCGCTGGTTGGGATCCTTGCCCATCGGGTTGTGCACCTTGGTCGCCACGACGACTGTTTCCCGCGATACGTTCAGTTCCTTCAACGCGCGTCCGGTAACCACTTCGCTTTCGCCGTCGGAATACATGTCCGCGGTGTCGAAAAAGTTGATGCCGAGGTCGAGCGCGCGTTTGAAGAAGGGCTTCGACGCGTCGTAGTCGAGCACCCAGTCGCGCCATTTCGAAGAGCCGTAGCTCATGCAGCCCAGACAGATGCGCGAGACCTTCAGGCCGGTGCTGCCGAGATTCACATATTCCATATGCGGTTCCTTGTGTGGAGGTTCAATTCTAACTACGGCCTGCAAAAAAACCTTGCCCTGGCGCCAATCCGTATCCTGCTTCTCCGTGAAAGGGACGGGGACGAAGGTGAAGACCCGCATCGATGGGGGAGAGAACCAGCGAGGCTGCTAAGCCACCGCAGCAAGCACCGGTGCGCCGTTTTCGATTGCTTCCCTCGCGTCGATCAACAGGCCGGGACGGTTCACGGCCAGCAGACGCGCATCCGAAAGCATGTGCCGCCAGACCCTGGCGTTGGGCTGCCCATGGTAGAGCCCGAGCATGTGCCGGACGATTGCACGCAACGGGGTGCCGCGTGCCACCTGATCGGTCGCATAGGCAAACATTTCGTCGACGATGGCGGAACGCGAGCGCAGCGCCGTGCCGAACAGGCGCACCTCGGCCTGCGCGAGCACGTAGGGATCGTGATAGGCCACGCGCCCGAGCATGACGCCATCGAGCGGCGACAGATGCGGTTCGATGGCGTCCAGCGTGTCTATCCCGCCATTGACGATGATGCGCAGGCGCGGGAAATCTCGCTTGAGACGGTATACATAATCGTATTTCAGCGGCGGTACCTCGCGATTGTCTTTCGGCGAGAGGCCTTTGAGCACCGCATTGCGGGCGTGAACGAAGAAGGTTTCGCAGCCCGCAGCGGCCACCGTCGCAACGAATTTCTGCACGAATTCGTAGGCCTCGATGGAGTCGACGCCAAGGCGGTGCTTGACGGTCACCGGGAGCGATGTCGCGTCCCGCATTGCCTTTACGCAATCGGCAACCAGTTGCGGCTCCGCCATCAGGCAGGCGCCGAAGGCGCCGTGCTGCACGCGCTCGGAAGGGCAGCCGCAGTTCAGATTGATTTCATCGTAACCGTATTGTTCGCCCAGGCGCGCGCAATGCGCGAGGTCCGTCGCATCCGAGCCGCCGAGCTGCAACGCGACCGGATGTTCCGCTGCGTCGAAGCGCAGATGCCGCTCGACGTCGCCGTGAACCAGTGCGCCGGTGGTCACCATCTCGGTATATAGCACCGCGTGCCTGGACAACTGCCGGAAAAAGTAGCGGCAATGGCGGTCTGACCAATCCATCATCGGCGCCGTGCACAGACGGTGGTCGAGGGGTGTCATGCGGACATATCGGCGGACTGAATCGGGAGGCCGCTCAGCGCAGGAGGTATTCGACCCGGATGCCGAATATGGACATGGTCGATTCCGGCTGGAACAGCGTTGTCGGTCCCTGGCCCGTGGCGATTTCGTTGGCCTGAACGGATGCCGATTTGCCGAAGCGGAAACCGTCGTAATAGCCTACGACCTGCAGTTTCTGCGTGAAACGATATCCCAGGCTGCCGAATGGGGAGACTTCCTTGGCGGGATGCAGGATCGGGTTCGAATCGAAGCCAATGTCGTCGAAATGCGCGTTCTCGTAAGTCCACACCGGGTACTTGACGCCCAGCGACACCGACCATCTGCTCAATTCATCCGAGCCCGACTCCACGCCCAGGCGCAGGTAGCCGATGGCGTAGTCTTCCTTCTGCACCGACGAAAGGCTTCTGCGCCAGACATCCAGGCCGGCGCCGAACACCCCGTCGAGATTGCCGCCAACCTTGCCGGCTTTGCGCCAGCGTGCCTGCACTTCGTTGCTCGCGCCGGCGTAGCTCGTATTGCTCTGGACCGGTGTTCCGCTGAAAAGCGTGGCGCCGTCGTAGTTCACCGAGCCGCCCCACAGTTTTCCCCGATAGGCGAACAGCACGCCGGCATCGCGGTCCTGCGTGTAGCCGAGCCCCAGCGTATACAGGGGGCCGGTTTCCTTGACTTTCGGAACGCTGGATTCTTCCCAGTAGAGGTAATCAACGCCACCGGTGACCGTCACTTCCGCGCAGGCGAGGGAAGGCAGCAGGGCGGCGCAGAACGCGACGGCGTTTGCTCGTTTCCGGCCGATGGCGCCAGTCATTTGCATGACCCGCTGCAGCGGATTACGCGCTCGGCGCAGGTGATCTTCGCGATCTGTTCACCCATTGCCGGCGTGGCATCGCCGCCGTCATGTTCCACGCGGGCGCCGTTGCACTGGTATTGCGACGTGACGAAAATCGGATCGGAAATCCATTCGACGTTCAGGCAGCCAGGCGCGCCGATGCCGAAGCGCATGCCCATCTGGTAAGTGGCACACAGCAGGCTCCTGTGTTGCACCCAGCCGTGCACGTGGAAATCGCCCTCGGCATTCATCCAGGCGGTCGCCTCGCTGGGCCGGAATTCGAAATCGAGACGGTTTATGCGCGGCTGCGCGTCCAGCGAGTAAGTCGTGCGCGCTTGTGCAGTGATGCCCCGCTCGTCTGGCTCGAGCTGCCGTTCGGCGGACCATACCGCGCCCGCAGACAGCGCGCCCAACGCCAGCATTGCGACGATGCGGATCATCGTGATTTTCCGGGAGATTGATCGGGACATCATAGCGCTAACCGGTCAACTGCGTGTCGCGGTAATGCTTCTGGCCAGCGCGGCGCGCAGGGCGATGATGACGAACAGCGACTTCAGGCTGCCGAACAATACATCGGCCGGAAAGTGCAGGCCAAGGTAGGGGCGGGACAGGCACACCCCGACGACATAAAGGATCAGCGCGGCACGGGCCGGGGGCTTCTTCGCCAATGGCCACAGCACAGCGGCGACCAGCGTGGCGAACGACGCGTGTCCGCTGGGAAAGCTGTGATGGAACTCGGGCATGCCCACGACGATCACGCTGTCCGGCGCAAAGACTGCGGGCGGACGCGGAAAATCGAAAGCGGATTTCAGACCGATCACAAGCATGCCATCGAGCAGATAGCCGATCGAGAACACGGTGAGTGCCAGTAACCAGGTTTGTGCGGCGGCGCTCCCCGGGTAACAAGAGAGCCGCCAGAAGGTGACCAGTGCCAGGGCTGCGAGATAGAGCGAGAAGCGATCGTGGTCGCCGGCCCAGGTCAGGGCGAGCATGATCGAATCCGACCACGCCGCGTGATGTGCGTTGATGGTCTGAAACAGCGCGTTGTTCAAGCCGCCCCAGTCGTACAGCCATGCCTTCATTGCCCGACTCCTAAAGTGCCAGCGCGATGCCGAACAGGGTGATGCCGCCCGCCGCGGCAGCCAGGGCGGTTACGAACAGCCAGCGCTTGCGCGTCAGGGCGGTGATCGAGCCCAGTGCGATGGCAATCTGGATCAGCGTCAGCGCCTGCTCCAGCTTGTGCAGCGGATGCAGCGAATGTTCGCTGCTTTCGTTTACGCGGTGTGATTCCTTGTCGAGGTCTTCCGCCTTGACGCGGATTTCCTTTTTCTCGAGGTCGTAACGCGCGATCTCTTTCTTGTAGAACTCGACCTGGGCCGGATCTTTCGTGAGCCGGGCGGCCAGTTCCGCGAGGTGTCCCTTGGTGCTTTTCGACTGGTAGAAATTCCATTGATCCGAAGCCTCAGCCTTTTTCAGTACGGCTTCGTTCTTAAGCAGCATCGCTTCGTTCTGCGTCGCCGCGCCCATGTAGGCGACCACCGCGCCGATGGTGGACAGGATGGCGGTGAAAATGGCCACCTGTTGCGCGAGTCCCGGGCCATGCTGGGCCTGGTGCTCGACCGCGTGTTCGTGTGCGCCGTGGACATGCATATGCTGTTCGGACATGGTCTCTCCTGTATCTCCTGTTGCGCTCCCGCAGCGCATGCGCATTGCCTTGGGTTCGTCACTATAAATAACAAGTGCGCACGCCGACGCGCGCCTTGCAGTATTTTGACCTGCGTCCCTGAAATCTTCCTGAGCCGGCGCTCCAGTTTCAGGCCGATTCGGGATTTGCCCGCGCCAGCGGCACTCGGACGCGTCGGTCCGGCAGGCGGCGATGCAAAACGAGAAGGCGCACCCGAAGTGCGCCTTCTCGCCCGACGCAATCTGCGCCTGGATCAGCCGCCGACGACTTTCTGCTTCTGCTCGCCCAGGCCATCGATGCCGACGCGCATCTCATCGCCCGACTTGAGAAACTGCGGCGCGGGCTTCATGCCCATGCCCACGCCAGGCGGCGTGCCGGTGCTGACCACGTCACCAGGTGTCAGCGTGCACATGTAGGACAGGTAGGACACCAACTTCTTCACGCCGAAGATCATGGTGTTGGTGTTGCCGGTCTGTTTGCGTTGGCCGTTGACGTCCAGCCACATCGCCAGGTTCTGCGGGTCCTTGATTTCATCCGCGGTCACGAACCAGGGTCCAAGCGGCGCGAAGGTGTCGAAGCTCTTCCCCTTCGACCACTGGCTGCCATGCTCGAGCTGCCATTCGCGCTCCGAGACGTCGTTGCAGATCAGGTAGCCGGCGACATGGCTCAGCGCGTCGGCTTCCGAAACGCTCTGCGCCTTCTTGCCGATCACGAATGCCAGTTCGACCTCCCAGTCGCCCTTCTTCGAACCCTTGGGCAGCTTCACGTCGTCGTTCGGTCCGGTGATCGCGGTGATCGCCTTCATGAACACCACCGGCTCCGGCGGGATCGGCAGGTTGGATTCCTTGGCGTGATCGGCGTAATTGAGGCCGATGCAAATCAGCTTCGGCACGTTCGCGATCGGCGAACCCAGGCGCGGATTGCCGCTGACCTTGGGCAGGCTATCCACGTTCACGCCCTTAAGCTTGGCGATGCCTTCCGCCGACACCGTCGTGGCGTCGATGTCCTTGACCACGCCGGACAGGTCGCGGATCGCGCCCTGCGCGTCCAGGATGCCCGGCTTCTCTTTCCCTGCTTCTCCGTATCGCACCAGCTTCATTTTTTATCTCCTGCTGTAAAGGTCAAAGTCATTTCACACGAAGGAAAAACGAAGGTACGCAAGGGAAAACGGGAAAAAATCTGCGCCAATCATCGAAAAGAATCGACCAACTGCTGGAGATCCTTCGTGAACCTTTCTTGCTTTTCCTAAAAGGGTACTCCACGCTGTCGCGAGGGTATTCGTGTCCCTTCGTGTCTGCGCGGTTGCATTAAATCGTTATTCCGCCGTCAATGATCACGGCTTGGCCGGTCATGAAGACGGATTCGTCGGATGCGAGGAAGACCGAAATCTCTGCCAGTTCCTCGGCCTTCGCCAGACGGCCCATTGGCTGTCGCGCAATGAAATCCTTGCGCGCCTGTACCGGATCTTCGAAGGCGTTGATGCGGTCGCCGAGCGAAGGCGTATCCACGGTGCCGGGGCACAGCGCGTTGCAGCGGATGCCCTGCTTGACATAGTCGATCGCGACGGACTTGGTCAGGCCGATGACTGCCGCCTTGGAAGCGCCGTAGACGAAGCGGTTGGCGATGCCCTTGATTGAGCCGGCGACCGATGCGACGTTGATGATCGAGCCGCCGCCCGCCGCGAGCATGCCGGGCAGGAAAGTGCGGATCACGACATAGTGACTGCGCACGTTCAGGTTGAAGGAAAAATCCCAGTCCTTGTCGGCGCACTGCTGGATGGTGCCGTGGTGCACGAATCCGGCGCAATTGAAAATAATGTTGGGCGTGCCGACTTCCTTGGCGATTTTCGCAATGTCCGCGTCCTGCAGGACATCGAGTTTGCGTACTTCGATGCCCGGCGTGCCCTTGAGTTCGGCCAGCTTCGCCTCGTTCAGGTCGGTCGCCCATACCTTCGCACCTTCGCGCGCGAAGGCCAGTGCGGTCTCGCGGCCTATGCCTTGTGCTGCGGCGGTCACGAATGCAACCTTGCCGCTGAGTCTTCCGGCCACTGTGTTCTCCCCCTTTTATATACTTCTGTCCGACCCCTTGAAGGGACGTAAGTATGCCACACCCGCCGCGTCTCCCCCGGACGGAGAATCGGTCTTGCTGCTGCGCTGCGGTTTCCGTTAGACTCGATCGCATCCCAAGTCGGAAACGGAGGGCAACAGCAATGCGCCCCAGGACATTCCTCCCTCTGTGCCATGCCTGCCTTGGCGCGCGATCGACCAATCCGCAGTTTTCCGGTTAATCGCGAATGGCTTCGGTCGAACTCCGGCAGGTCCGCAAATCCTTCGGCAGCACCCCGGTCGTGCACGGCGTCGACGTTTCCATCGCCGACGGCGAGTTCGTTGTGCTGGTCGGCCCGTCCGGCTGCGGCAAATCCACCTTGCTGCGCATGATAGCCGGCCTCGAGGAAATCACGTCCGGCGAAATCCGCATCGGCGATCGCGTGGTCAACGACGTTCCGCCCAAGCAGCGCGACATCGCCATGGTGTTCCAGAACTACGCGCTGTACCCGCACATGAAGGTCATTGACAACATGGCCTTCTCGATGAAGCTGGCGGGACGAACCCAGGAGGAGATCCGCGAACGCGTGGACAAGGCGGCGAAAATCCTCGGGCTCACGGATTACCTCGACCGCTATCCGCGGCAGCTTTCCGGCGGCCAGCGCCAGCGCGTGGCAATGGGCCGCGCCATCGTGCGCGATCCGTAGGTCTTCCTGTTCGATGAGCCGCTGTCCAACCTCGATGCCAAGCTGCGCGTGCAGATGCGCACCGAAATCAAGGAACTGCACCAGCGCCTCAAGACCACCTCGGTCTATGTCACGCACGACCAGATCGAGGCGATGACCATGGCCGACAAGATCGTCGTGGTGAACAGCGGCCGGGTGGAGCAGATCGGCTCGCCTCTGGATCTCTACGACCAGCCCGCGAATCTCTTCGTTGCCGGGTTCATCGGCTCGCCCGCGATGAACTTCCTGCCTGGCAAGCTCGTCACCAAATGGGGCGGGCGGGGAGTGCAGATTGCGCCGGATTGCGTGCTGCCAGCGCCCGCGAACAGCGAGGCCGATGGAAGCGATGTCGTCATCGGCGTGCGCCCGGAGCACTTCGACATCGGCGCGTCCGGCGTCAAGGCGCAGGTCATCGTGGTCGAGCCGACCGGTGCGGACACGCAGGTGTATTGCCGGATCGCTGGCCAGAGCGTCACCGCGGTGTCGCGCGAACGCCATACGTTCCGGCCCGGCGACACCATCGATCTGAATCCGGCCGAGGGCAAGAGCTATCTGTTCAATCCGGCATCCGGCGCCCGGATCGCCTGAAGGGCACCGCGGGGAGGCGGCATGACCCGAATCACACGACGTCACTTCTTGCGGGCGTCTGCCGCGGCCGGTGCCGCGTTCGGCGCGCCGATGCTCGCGCGCGAATCGATGGCGCAGGAACTGTCGTTCCAATCCGAACCGGGCGCGAAGCTGCGCGTATTGCGCTGGAAGCGTTTCGTCCAGGGCGACGAAGACCAGTGGCTGGCGAACACGAAGAAGTTCACCGAGAAGACCGGCGTCGAGGTCACCGTCGATGCCGAGAACTGGGAAGACGTGCGTCTCAAAGCCGCGGTCGCCGCGAACATCGGCAATGGCCCGGAAATCATCCTGTCGACCAACGACGATTCGCACCAATACCCGGACAGGCTGCTCGATGTCGGCGACTTGTGCGAATACCTCGGCAAGAAATACGGTCCCTGGTATCCCAGCGCGCTGGCTTACGGCAAAAGCGGGGGACGCTGGATTGCGGTGCCGCTCGGCTCCGGCGGAAATTGCATGAACTATCGCGAGAGCCATGTAAAAGCGGCGGGCTTCAAGGAATTTCCGAAGGACACCGACAGCTTCCTCAAGCTTTGCCAGAATCTGAAGAAGAACGGCACGCCGGCGGGTTTGGCCCTCGGCAATGCCACCGGAGATGCGAACGGCTGGTGTCACTGGTTGCTCTGGGCCTTCGGCGGCAGGGTGGTGGACGAGCAGAACAAGGTCGCGATCAACAGCAAGGAAACGGCAAGGGCGCTGGAGTATGCAAAGGCGCTGTACCCGACTTTCATCCCGGGCACGCTGTCCTGGCTCGACCCGAACAACAACAAGGCTTTCCTGTCCGGCGAGATCAGCCTGACGGCCAATGGCATTTCCATCTACGTCGCCGCCAAAAATTCACCGGACGTGAAGATGCGGGCGATAGCGAAGGACATGAACCACGCCGCCTTTCCCGTCGGCCCTGTCGGCCGCCAGACGCTGAGCGCGCTGTTCTTCACCAGCGTGATTTTCAAATACACGAAGTATCCGAATGCGGCCAAGGAATACCTGCGCTTCATGATGGAGAAAGAGCAATACGAGGCCTGGCAGAAAGCGTCGGCCAGTTTCGTCGTGCAGCCATTGGCTTTCTATGAGCGCAATCCGGTGTGGACCGAGGATGCGAAGAACACGCCGTTCAAGTACACCTGCAAGAACATGCTACCGAACGGTTATGCCGGCACGATGGGTGCAGCTTCGGCCGGCTGCATGGCCGACTTCGTCGTCGTCAACATGGTCGCGGAAGCGGCTTCCGGAAACATGCCCATCAAGGAAGCCATCGAAAGGGCGGAGAAGCGGGCGAAACGGTATTACCGCTGACACGGCGTGAACGGTGAACGGTGAACAGTAAACGGTTAACGTCAGACGGCAGACTCAAATCCAAGGCAGAGCCCGGCTGGGCGGACTGTCCTCTGTTCTCTGTTCGCTGATCACTGTTCACCGGGACGCACGTGAGCACGGCGTCCCGTTTTTTTGACAACCGCAATGTCCTCGGGGCGCTTTTCATGTTGCCCGCTGCGGCGTTGCTGCTGTTCTTCCTGACTTATCCGCTGGGGCTGGGTGTCTGGCTCGGTTTCACCGATGCCAAGATCGGCCGCGTGGGCGAATGGATCGGCATCGAGAACTACGAATTCCTGGTGACCGACAGTGTCTTCCGCCTTTCGGTGTTCAACACCTTTCTCTACACTCTGGTGGCGAGCGTGTTCAAGTTCGTGCTCGGCCTCTGGTCGGCACTCCTGCTCAACAAGCACATCCCGTTCAAATCCTTCGTGCGCGCCGTTGTGCTGCTGCCGTTCATCGTGCCCACGGTGCTTTCGGCGATCGCGTTCTGGTGGATCTACGACGCGCAGTTCTCCATCGTGAGCTGGGTGCTGGTGAAAATGGGTGTGATGGACCATTACATCAATTTTCTGGGCGAGCCGAACCTTGCCCGCATGTCCACGATCATCGCCAACATCTGGCGCGGCGTGCCCTTCGTTGCCATCTGCCTGCTCGCCGGACTGCAGACCATCCCGCCCTCGATGTACGAAGCCGCGAGCATCGATGGCGCCACCCCGTTCCAGCAGTTCTGCTACATCACTCTGCCGATGCTCTCGCCGATCATTGCCGTGGTGATGACATTCTCGGTACTGTTCACATTCACCGACTTCCAGCTGATCTGGGTACTGACGCGCGGCGGCCCGATCAACGCGACCCACCTGATGGCGACGCTGTCCTTCCAGCGCGCGATTCCCGGCGGCGCGCTCGGCGAAGGCGCCGTGATCGCGACCGCGATGATTCCTTTCCTGCTCGCAGCCATTCTGTTCAGTTACTTCGGCTTGCAACGCAAGAAATGGCAGCAGGGAGGGAGTGACAAATGAATCGTGACCAACGTGACGACGTGACTATCGTGACCGGGCGAACCAGGGCGTCCTCTGCGCCGCACGCGGGGGAGAAGGCCGGGGTGAGGTGGCATGGCAAACGCTGAACCCCGCGAGGGAATGCAACATCTGGAATCGCTGCCGCGACGCTGGGTGATCGAGCCGACACTTGACCACTTCCGCAAGTTGTTCTACGGCACGTCGTATCCGAAATGGATGTGGAACACGATTATCGTTTCGGTGACTGCGACATTTGTTTCGCTGGCCGCGAGCGTGTTCGCCGCGTATGCGATCGAACGCCTGCGCTTCAGGGGTTCGCGCCAGGTCGGGTTGGCGATTTTCCTGGCTTACCTGGTGCCGCCGTCGATCCTGTTCATTCCGCTGGCGATGATGATTTTCAAGATCGGCATTTTCGATACACGCTGGGCGCTGATCCTGACATACCCGACTTTCCTGATCCCGTTCTGCACCTGGCTGCTGATGGGCTACTTCCGGTCCATTCCCTACGAACTGGAAGAATGCGCATTGATCGATGGCGCGACTCGCTGGCAGATCCTCACCCGGATCATCCTGCCGCTGGCTGTGCCCGGCCGGATTTCGGCGGGCATTTTTGCGTTCACGCTTTCCTGGAACGAATTCCTCTATGCGCTGACTTTCATCTCGGCATCGGAAAACAAGACCGTTCCGGTTGGCGTGATCACCGAACTGGTGGAGGGCGACGTCTATCACTGGGGTGCCCTGATGGCCGGGGCGCTGGTCGGATCGCTGCCGGTGGCGATCGTGTATTCATTCTTCGTCGAGTACTACGTCGCCGGCATGACCGGCGCCGTCAAAGAATAGAAAATATTGAACCACGGAGGACACGGAGAGCACGGAGGAAAAACAATTCGGAATAATGTGAAGGGGAATATAGTCAGTGAACGAGTGAGACGGCAGCGGCCGTTTTTACGTCAGTCTCTATCTGGTATTTCTTTCTCTGATGGTTTCCTCCGTGCTCTCCGTGTTCTCCGTGGTTCATTTCTATTGTTTATTTTGGTTTGAGGAAAAATAAAATGGCTGCAAAGAAGTAACTGCGTAGTTACGAGTGGTTCGGCAAGCCGGGCATCGACAGCATGGCGCATCGCTCGTGGATGAAGAACCAGGGTCTGCCGCCGCATCTGTTCGACGGTCGGGCGCGATGCTGTTCCGTAACCTCGCCTCCAAGGACGTCGAGGAATCCATCCGCGCCCATCCTCTCGATATTATAGGGGTGAGGGACGAGGGACCAGACTCGAAATTCTCGCTAACCCCTCGCCGCACGTCTCTCGCCCCTCGACCCTGTCTTGCGCTCGGCGAGCAAGGATACGGCGATGGAAACGACGAACAGCGGAATGCTGATGAACGCCAGCGCGGTATAGGCGGACGCGCCGGCGATTCCGGCGAGGACCGCGGCGCCTGCGGCGGTGCCCACCGCCTGCCCGAAATACATCGCCGACGAATTCATTGCCACCGACACGGGCGCATGCGGCGGGGACAGCATGACCAGCCGCGCCTGGTGCGCGCTGTTGGTCGAGAAGCAGCCGATTCGCCACAGCAGCAGGAAGGCGATCAGCAGGGCCCAGGATCCCGGCACGATCAGCCAGAGCACATGCGCGGTCAGCATCGAGATGAGGCCGAGCAGCGTGACTTTGGCGGCGCCGATCCGGTCGACCAGGCGCGCGCCGATGATATTGCCGGCCACGCCGGTGGCAGCAAACGCGACCAGCAGAATGCTGATCGTCTCCGGCGAGGCGTTGAAGAGGGTCTTGAAAGAAGGGACGAGGAAAGAGAGCACGGTGAACTGCGCGGCGGCCTGGATCGCGGTGACGGCGACGGCCAGCATCAAGCGGCGATTGGAGAAGAGCGAGGCCCACATGGCGCGGCCGAGGGGAACGATCATCAGGCCGCGGCGGTCGAAACGGGCGGTCAGCGCGGCAAGCGGGGGAGCGGTGACGCAGACCGTGAAAGCAAACGCCGTGATGCGCTGGGCCGCGACCGGTACGTTGACGCCGAGTCCGTTTGCCAGGGCAGGCAGCATCCCGGGAACGATCAGGGCGCCGGTGCCAATGATGAAATTGCCGAAACACAGCACCAGCAGGCGGGGATTCATCGGAAGTCGTGGCTTTTTGTCCCGGGCCGCGTACCGGCAGGGGAGGCGGAATGCTAACACGGCCTGCGCCGGCTACCGAAGCCCGGAACGGCCGCTCCCCCAAAGCGCGCGCACCGGCATAAAATGGCGCCTTGAACTGATGCGGCACGGCCCGTTTTTCCATGGCCGACGCCCAAAGAGGAGACCAAAAAATGTTGCAAGCCGCCGATCTGACCATTCGACTCAATGCTGCCGACGACGTGGTGATCGCCAGGGTGGAACTGCCTGCCGGCACCGAAATCATCAAGGAAAAAATCCGCGCCTCCGTGACCGTTCCGGCCGGACACAAGATCGCCGCCCACGACATCGCGGAAGGCTCACCCGTGCGCCGCTACAACCAGATCATCGGTTTCGCGGTCAAGCCGATCAAGGCCGGCGACCACGTGCACGTGCACAACCTCGCGATGGGCGATTTCCAGCGCGACTACGCGTTCTGTGCGGATTTCAAGCCGGTCGACTATGTCGCCAACCCGGCGACCTTCCAGGGCATCGTCCGCGAAGACGGCCGTGTGGCCACGCGCAACTATCTGGGCGTGATTTCCAGCGTCAACTGCTCCGCCCACGTTTGCCGGACCATCGCCAAATTCTTCGACGAAGATTTCATGGCGCAATATCCGAACGTCGACGGCGTGGTACCGATCCACCACAAGACCGGCTGTGGCATGGGCTCCGAAGGCGAGCCGGTGGATCTGCTGCGCCGCGTGCTCGCGGGATACGCCACGCATCCGAACTTTCATTCGTCGTTGATGATCGGCCTGGGCTGCGAAGCCAACCAGATCAACAATCTGCTGGCCGCTCAGGGATTGAAGCGTTCCAGGCAATTGCAGGCCTTCACCATCCAGGAAACCGGCGGCACCAAGAAAACGGTCGCCGATGGCATCGCGCGCATCAAGGATTTGCTGCCCGACGCCAACAACGTCAAG
>JAYVMZ010000176.1:0-11170 GCA_043758735.1 Betaproteobacteria bacterium | reverse complement strand
GGCGGCCACGGAGAAAGAGGTTGTGGCCAAGGGGTTGCTCGCGCAAGTGGCGGTCCAGCGTACTCGAGTACTTTCTAAAGAACGCGAACATTCGGTCGGGGATCGTGCTCGGTGAGACAGCTGCGGTCGGTGCGTCGTTGCTTGGTGCGATGATCTTGCTACTCAACGCACAATGAAAGGAGTGAGACTAATGGCTCCAGGAGCCCGCGCCGCACGCGCGCAAATCCCCAAACGAGGCTTAGGGCTGGGACGTGCGATACGGCGGATCCGGGAATTGCACGGGATCGGGCAGGAAGTCCTGGCCGAGCGCAGCGGGCTCAGTCAGGGCTATTTGTCGCAGATCGAAAGCGGCGCGTTCACGGCACTGACGGAAGAAGCCTTCGGCGGAATCGCCACGGCACTGGGCGTGGAGCCGTGGATGATTCTCGCGCAGGCTGCCGGGTTAAAGCTCGACCAGGTGGAACGTTTCACCGAAGATGAGCGCGTCTGGCTCGATACCTATCGCGCCCTGGATCCGGAGCAGCGGGAGACCATCCTGAAGGTGGCCATGGTGATGAGAAGACCCGCGTCGCGCAAGCGAAGTGGGTGACGGCATGATTATCAACTGCGAGTGAAAATCAACGCTCGGGACTGGTTGGAGTGGTTGAAATCAGCTCGGGCACGGCGATATTGGCCTTGGTTTTGCCGCGTCCCGATCTTCGTTCGTAGGATTCGGGCTGGAGTATCTTTTCTAGTTCCCCTGTCCAGAGTTCCAGCGCCGCGGCACGCTCCCGACCATATTCGTGGACGTTGTACACCGCGAGTACGCCTTCCATAACGTGGTTCAAGAGTTTCTCCACGACCTGAGGCAGAACGCCAAGCCCGTTTAGTCGCGTCGAGAATGTCCGACGAAGATCATGCGGCCTAAATGGGGGATCAATGCCTTCACGCTTGCACCAGCGACGTATCCATGACTGTGTGGCGGTTGCCGAGCGCTGGTCGAAAATGTGCTCTCCGGTGCGCGATTGCGAATCCAATGATCTCTGCATTCCGCTTGAGATCGGAAGCCAGTGGAACCTGTTCGATTTGTTATCCGGAATCGCCCAGCGGCCGTCGCGAATATCAGTCCATCGCGCATGCTGGGCTTCGCCGATCCGCTGACCGGTGAGCAACAGCCAGCGGAGGAGGGGTCCGTGAGACGCCTCCTCACACGCATCCCAAAGAAGGCAGATCTCCGCGTCGGTCAGAGCGCGGGTACGTTTTTCCTCCTTACCTCCAGCAGCGCGCCGCGTCAGCGCATTGGCGGGCGAGTCCTCTAGCCAGCCGATCTCGACACCGTAGCTGAAGAGTTGCTTCAAAATGCCAAGCAGTCGGTTCGCCGCCACTGGACCGTCGTTTCTTTTTTTGGCGAGCAAATCTACCAGGTCTGCGCGACGGACAGTGGACAAGCGGCGTTCGTGAAGACCCGCAAGGTCACGATCAAGGTAGCGCTTGTATGTGTTCGGTCGCTTGTGATGAGTTTTTACGACACCATCATAGAATCGATTGCAGAGTTCTCGTACTGTGTGCACGCTAGGATCGGCCTCCTTGTCGAAGCGTCCTCTGATATTTTCGCGTGCGCGCAGTAAACTCAAATGCGGCCATTGCCCAAGCGTCTCGCTCGTGGATTTTCCGGCTCGTTTCTGGCGAAACACAAAGGTCTTTGTTCCACTCGAACGAACGCGCAGCCACAGGCCGTCTCCGTCGCCAAGCCATTTATCTTTGGCCACCGGCTTAACATCGCGAATCTTACGTTCTGAGAGTTCGCCCATTTGGAGACGCTTCTGGATACACTTCTGGATACACCACGGCAGTGTACTGCGGTGGACAGGGGTAGATCACGATGGACATTTATGTATAATGAACAGAGAGTTAGCTAGATGACACCTAATACTAGCGTACTTTTTGTGTGCATGGGAAACATCTGCCGATCCCCCACAGCGGAAGGCGTATTTCGCCGTCAGGTCATCGCTGCGGGCCTGGACAACCGTATTCGCATTGATTCCGCGGGAACACATGACTATCACGTCGGACATGCGCCGGATCCGCGCAGCCGGGCCGCGGCGGCGGCGCGCGGATATGACCTGGACGCCTTGCGTGCACGGCTGGTGACACTGCAGGATTTCGCCGGATTCGACTACATCCTGGCGATGGACAAGGGCAACCTCGCAGAATTGAGACGCATGGCGCCGCGCGAGTATCGATCCAAGCCGAGACCGTTCATGGAATTCGGCGTCCGGCATGCTGCCACCGAAGTGCCCGATCCCTACTATGGCGGCGCGGAGGGCTTCGAGCAAGTACTCGACCTGGCCGAAGATGCCTGCGCTGGCCTGCTCGTTGCCATGAAAAAAGATCTCGGCTTGTCGCCGAGATCCTTCTGATCTACGCCTTCCTGCTCCTGCTTTATTGATCTTTCCCTAATTCACGTCGGTGAATTAGATCGATTCTCACCCTCTCCCTCTGGTAGAGGGCCGGGGTGAGGGATGGAGCGTTTTCCATCTCATCAATTATAAAACGCTCAATAATTCGTATTCGGCTAACCAGCCGCGTCGCTGTTGATCGATTGCTGTTTGCCTGCGGTTTCCACCTGCTGCAGCGGTTCGTCGGGCACCACCGGCGACTGATTGCGCGGGCGCGGCGTCCTTGCCGGACGGGGCGCCTCAGATTCCTGAAAACTTGCCGACGGCTTCGCTTGGGTTTCAATCATCACGAGGTCCGAAGGCAGGGCCACCGGTTCCATCTTCCAGACGGGCCCCGGGGCAGGTGCTGCTGGCGGTTGCGGGACGGGGACCGGCTGCGCTTGCGGTCTTTCGACCACCAGTTCCGGAGCAGGCCGCTGCTCGTGAATTACGGTCGTTGGAACGAACTCGGTACGCGCGTCTTCTTCCACGGCGTTGTCCCGCACCACAGGTTGTTCGAATACGCGCTGCTCCATTACCGGTTGCTCGCCCACCGCCTGCTGCATCATGGGTTGATCGGCGACGGACCGCTCCACGGGGCGATGCTCGGCGGCAAAGGATGGCGAATCTTCCCGCGCAACGGCGACGGGAGCATTCTCGGGCTCGCGCGGTGGTCGGCCCTGGCCATTGCCCGGATGACCGGATTGCTGCCGGTTAGACTGGTCACGCTGCTGATTTGGATTGTCCGGGTTCTCGGAGCGATCGCGACGCCCACGGCCACGACGACGGCCGCGGCCTTCCTCGCGCGCGCCCTCCGCGGGCCGGTCGCCGGGCTGGCGCTGCTCCACTGCGGCAAGCGCCGGATCCTGGCGCGGAGGCCGCTGTTGCTGTTGCGGTTGTTGGCTACGATCCTGCGGCAGCTTGCGCTCGCCCTGCTCCTGGTTGCGGTTGCGTCCCTGGTCGCGACGGGATCCATCCGCATCCTGGCGCGGGCCACGACGCGGCTCGTCGCGCTTGTTGCCATCGCCGCGGCCGTCCGGCCGGCCGTGCCGGTGATCGCGGCGCGCGGAATCGCGATTGCGTTGTGGTTCACGCGACCGGACTTTAACCGGTTCCGGTGCAGGCTCCGGCTTGCGCGTAAGCCAGCCGAATATTTTCTCGAAGATCGAGGGTTTGACTTCTTCGCGCGGCGCTACGGTCGGGGCGGGCTGAGCCGGGGTAATGCCCTGCACGGCCGCTTGCGGACGCTGCGCTTCCGGTTTTTGCACCGCGGTCGACGGCACTGCGGCTTCGGCCGGGATGTCAGCCATCTTGTAACTGGGTAGCGTGACGTCGTTCTGATTTAGTTCGTCGTGCTTCAACCGGGTGACGGTGTAGTTCGGCGTCTCCAGGCTGGTATTCGGAATCAACAGCACGTTGACCTTCAACCGGGTCTCGATCGAGTGGAACTCGTTGCGTTTTTCGTTGAGCAGGTAGGTCGCGACGTCGATCGGCACCTGGGCATGGACTGCGGCCGTGCCGTCCTTCATCGCTTCTTCCTGCAGGATGCGCAGGATGTGCAGTGCCGAGGATTCGATGGAGCGGATGTGCCCCGTGCCATGGCAACGCGGGCAGGCGATATGGCTCGTTTCGCCCAAAGACGTCTGCAAACGCTGTCGCGACAATTCCAGCAATCCAAAACGGGAGATCTTCCCGGTTTGAACGCGGGCACGATCGTAGCGTAGTGCATCGCGCAGGCGGTTTTCCACATCCCGCTGATTGCGGGCCGCTTCCATGTCGATGAAATCGATGACGACCAGGCCGCCAAGGTCACGCAGGCGCAGCTGGCGCGCAATTTCGTCGGCGGCTTCCAGGTTGGTACGGGTGGCGGTTTCCTCGATGTCGGCGCCGCGGGTGGCCCGGGCCGAGTTCACATCGATGGTCACCATGGCTTCCGTGTGATCGATCACGACTGCACCGCCTGAAGGCAGGGGCACCTGGCGCGAATAGGCGGTTTCGATCTGGTGCTCGATCTGGAAGCGGGAAAAAAGCGGAACGTCGTCTTTGTATAGCTTGACCCGGTTCACGTTGGCCGGCATCACGTGGCCCATGAACTGCCTGGCCTGTTCGTAAATGGCCTCGGTGTCGATCAGGATTTCGCCGATTTCCTGGTGGAAATAGTCGCGGATGGCGCGAATGACCAGACTGCCTTCCTGATAAATCAGGTATGCGCCGCTTTGCTGCTTGGCGGCGGTTTCTATGGCAGTCCACAACTGCATCAGGTAACTCAGGTCCCAGTTCAGTTCCTCGACCGAGCGGCCAATTCCCGCGGTGCGGGCAATGATGCTCATGCCGTTGGGGACTTCGAGCTGGTTGATCGTGTCCCGCAGTTCGTTGCGGTCTTCGCCTTCGACGCGACGGGACACGCCGCCGCCGCGCGGATTGTTCGGCATGAGGACGATATAGCGGCCGGCGAGGCTGATGAACGTGGTCAGGGCCGCGCCCTTGGTACCGCGCTCGTCCTTGTCGACCTGGACGATAAGCTCCTGGCCTTCGCGCAGGGCTTCCCTGATGGTGACCCGGGCCGGATCGACGTCGGGATTCTGGAAAAACGCGCGGCTGACTTCCTTGAACGGAAGGAATCCATGGCGCTCGTTGCCGTAATCTACGAAGGCGGCCTCGAGGCTGGGTTCAATGCGGGTGATGACACCCTTGTATATATTGCTCTTGCGTTGCTCTTTTCCGGCTGTTTCTATATCGAGGTCGATGAGTTTTTGACCATCGACGATCGCGACGCGCAATTCTTCCGTCTGGGTCGCGTTAAACAACATACGCTTCATTTTTATTCTCCCGCGCTCACTTTTCACGGGGAGGACAAACCTTGCGGCGCCGTTATGGCGCTTGGGCTTACTGGCTTTCCGTCGTCGGTCAATTCATGGATGGAAGAGGACGATAGCTACGAGAGCCTTAGGTTTGTCTATATTTTTCGTCCTGCACCAGGCAGGACTGTGGAATCCACTGGAATGCTGCGAGCGCGCAATGCATCAATTACCATCGCTACTTTTTCGGGTGAGCGAACTTAACCCCTCTCGACGGCGGCGAATTGGCGGGAACTCGAACTGCGGCGGTGCGCCGCGCAGGGCTCGACCACACAATCTGCACTCGTTGCCATTCGTTCGAATAGTATAAGGAAAATGAATAGCTTAAGCAAAGACTCTGCAAGCTGGCTGGAAGTCGATGAATCGTCACAGGATCAACGTATCGACAACTATCTGCAAAAAATACTGAAAGGGGTGCCGAAAAGCCACATCTACCGCATCCTGCGCAGTGGCGAAGTCCGGGTCAACAGCGGCCGCGTCCAGGCTTCCTACCGATTGCAGGATGGCGACAAGGTCCGGGTGCCGCCAATCCGGACCAGTGCCAAACCGGTCCGCACCGGGCCTGCTGCATCCATGGCCGTGTTCGCGGGCGCGATCCTTCTCGAGGACGAGGACCTTTTGGTGGTGAACAAGCCCAGCGGCGTTGCCGTCCACGGTGGCAGCGGCGTCTCCAGCGGCGTCATCGAGCAACTGCGCGCGGCCCGGCCGGGCCTGCGCTTCCTGGAACTCGTTCACCGGCTGGACCGCGATACGTCCGGCGTCCTCATGCTGGCCAAGAAACGGTCCGCTCTGACAGGATTGCATGCCCAACTGCGCGACGGCGCTGTTCGAAAACATTACCTGGCGCTCGTGCTCGGGGACTGGAAGGATGCGAAACGTAATGTGAAAGCGGCGTTGCACAAGTACGTTTCGTCCGCGGGTGAGCGCCGAGTGGTCGTCGATGACGATGGCCAGGAGGCCCACACGGTCTTCCGGCTGGTGCGCAATCTGCCGGGCTACAGCCTGCTCGATGCTGAACTCAAGACCGGACGCACGCACCAGATCCGCGTTCACCTGGCGCATGTCGGTTTCCCGATCGCGGGAGACGACAAATACGGCGATTTCGATGCCAACAAGCGCCTGATGAAGCGGGGGCTCAAGCGCATGTTCCTGCATGCCGCGAACCTTGAATTCAATCATCCGCGTGGCGGGCAGGTGGTTCGCGTCGAGGCGCCGCTTGCGCCTGAGCTTGAGCGTTTCCTGCAGTCCACGCAGGATGCCGCGATTGCAAAGGACGCGTAGTGGCGAAGCATTTCGATCTGCTCGTATTCGACTGGGACGGCACCCTGATGGATTCCGCCGCGCATATCGCCTGCGCATTGCAATCGGCCTTCCGCGACCTCGATCTCCCCGTGCCGACTACCGAAGCGGCACGTCACGTCATCGGACTCGGCCTTGAAGATGCGATGATGTATCTGAATCCGGGGCTCGATCGCGCCCGTTACGCGGAAGTGGCTGACCGCTATCGTGTACATTTTCTGGCGGGTGACCACGCGGTCGAATTATTTCCCGCCGTCGCTTCCGGCATCGCCGCATTGAACCAACAGGGTTATCTGCTGGCGGTGGCCACCGGCAAAAGCCGGCGCGGACTCGACCGGTCACTGTCGGAAACCGGACTGGCGCCCTATTTTCACGCCACGCGCTGCGCCGACGAGGGCTTCCCGAAACCGCATCCGGAGATGCTGCAGGTCATCATGGAAATGGTGGGCGTCGCAACGAACCGCACCCTCATGATCGGTGATACGACGCATGATCTGCAGCTGGCGCAAAACGCCGGGGTGCCCGCAGTCGCCGTTAGTTATGGCGCACATTTGATCGAGGACCTCGAGAGCATGAACCCTGCGGGTTGCGTGGGCAGCTTCGAGCAGTTGCTGCAATGGCTGAAACAAAACGGCTGATCTGCGCGTCGCAGGAATTGCCGGAACGCGGCCTGGGCGTGCGCTTTAGCGTCGAGACGGATCGCGGACCGACGCCCGCGTTCGTCGTGCGCTACCGGGGCAAGGTTCAGGCGTATCTCAACCGTTGTGCGCACGTTCGCGTGGAACTGGACTCCCAACCGGGGGAGTTCTTCGACTTCTCGGGTTTATACTTGGTTTGCTCCACGCACGGTGCGGCCTATGTGCCGGAATCGGGCTATTGCATCGGCGGGCCCTGCAAAGGATTGCGCCTGACCAAGCTTGCCGTCGAAGAATGCGACGGTGGCGTCTATCTGCTGAATAACGAGGAAACGATTCATGTCTGACATGGAGCCCGCGGGCGACAAGGAAAACTGGGAGCGCAAGGTCATCGAAAAACTGGCGCATTCGGCGCTCGATGAGCAGCGCAAGTCGCGAAACTGGGGCATCTTCTTCAAGACGCTGACCTTCATCTACCTGTTCGCGTTGTTGTTCATCGCATTCGGCTGGCTGGGCGGGCGCGAGACGCCTGCGGGGGACCACACCGCACTGGTCGACCTGAACGGGGTCATCGCGGCGGACACACACGCCAACGCCGGCGTCATCAGTCAGGGGCTGCAGGATGCATTCGAGAGCAAAGGCACCAAGGGAGTCATCCTGCGCATCAACAGTCCGGGAGGCAGTCCGGTACAGGCTGGCACGATCAACACCGAGATTCACCGGTTGCGCCAGAAGTACCCGAAAATCCCCCTTTACGCCGTGGTGGAGGACATCTGCGCTTCAGGCGGCTATTACGTTGCAGTGGCGGCCGACCAGATCTATGTGGATCGCGCCAGCATCGTTGGCTCCATCGGCGTGCTGATGGATGGATTCGGGTTTACCGGCACCATGGAAAAACTCGGCGTTGAACGAAGGCTGCTGACGGCCGGGGAAAACAAAGGCTTCCTCGATCCATTTTCTCCGATGAATGCTGCACAACGGGAATATGCGCAGAAGATGCTGGGCGAAATCCATCAGCAGTTCATCGACGTCGTGCGCAAAGGACGCGGCAAACGATTGAAGGAAGGACCCGATACTTATTCCGGACTGGTGTGGACCGGCCAGCGCAGTATCGAGCTCGGGCTCGCCGACGCGCTGGGCAGTGTTGACTACGTGGCCCGCGAAGTCATCAAGGCCGAAAAAATCGTCGACTTCACACCGCGGGAGAATCTGGCCGAACGGTTTGCCAAGCGCTTCGGCGCCGCGATGGGCAACGCCTTAATGCACGTTGGCGGGTCGAGTTCGCCGGTTCGGTGAGCGCGCCTGATCGGCGAGAAGCAGGAACACGGTCGGCCGTTTATGCAGTTGCGGCGGCGGGGATTGCTGCCAGTCGCCGATGCTTCTGGTCCTGATTTCTTCAGTTGGACTCGTCAGGTCGGTTGCCAGGCTGAGCATGGCCTTGCTCGTGCAATTTGCAGTAAGGGCCTTGAACAACTGGTCGTTGCGATAAGGCGCTTCGATGAAAATTTCCGTCTGATCGAGCCTGCGCGATCTCTCCTCCAGTTCACGAATGCGCGCGTCCCGTTCCTCGGGACCCTGAGGCAGGTAGCCATTGAATGCAAACCGCTGACCATTCAGGCCGGACGCCATGAGCGCCAGCACGATGGATGACGGGCCGACCAGGGGGACGACGCGCATGCCGAGCCGATGCGCACGGCTGACCAGCGCCGCGCCGGGATCCGCGATTGCGGGACAGCCCGCCTCGGCCAACAGTCCGACATCGTCGCCTGATTCCAGCCAGCGGGCGAGGCGGTCCAGGTCTTCGGCCTTCGAGTGCTCATCGAGCACTTCGAATTCGAGCTCCTGCAACGGCAGGCCCAGCATCTTGAGGAACTGGCGGGCCGATTTCGCATGCTCGACAACGAATCGCCGCAACGGCAGCACGGCGTTTCGCACGTGCGCGCCTGCCCAGTCGCCGGAATCTTGCGCCGCCAGGCCGACCGGGATCAGGAAGAGTCTTTTATTCTGCATTTTGTTTTCCGGGAATCTTTCGTTGCGCGCATCAGGGGACCGACAAGTTCTCGCTCCTGAGCATTTGAGACAGCGCGATCAATGGCAGGCCGATCAGCGCCGTAGGGTCGGAGGAGTGGATACTGTCCATCAGCGAGATGCCCAGCCCTTCTGCCTTTGCGCTGCCGGCGCAATCGTAAGCCGGCTCGGTCCGCAGGTAGCGCTCTATTTCAGCTTCGCTTAATTTACGAAACCTGACTTCAGTGGGGACTAGCCTGGTCTGCGTATTTCCGCTGACGGTATTCACCAGAGCGATGGCGGTTAGGAAGCTCACCGATTTTCCACTGGCATGGCGCAGCTGGAAAAAGGCGCCGGCGCGGTCTCCGGGCTTGTCCAGCCGCACGCCTTCGCAAAACGCGACCTGATCGGAGCCGATTATCAGCGAGCAGGGAAACCGGGGGTGGGCGGCCTGCGCCTTGGCCAGCGCCAGCCTCGCGGCGGTCACTGCGGGGGCTTCCCCGGAAATGGGTGTTTCATCGACTCCGGGCGAAACGGCCTGGAAGGGAAGTTTCAGCCTTTCGAGCAGCTCGCGGCGATAGCGCGAAGTGGATGCGAGAACCAGAGTTAGGCCACTGTTTGTTGGAGACATTTTATTTTGACAGGGGTGTCCAAAACCACTATTATGCGCGGCCTATGCGGGATAGGGTCTGTGTCGACAGCGTTGCATTCGCGCGGGATGCCGGTGAATTGCGCGGAACGGTGGCGACTGCCGACCTGCCACGGCTGCGCGATTCGTTGTTCGATCAGTCCGGTGAAATAGCGTATAGCGTAACGGGAAAAGTGGACAAGGGTGGTGTTGCGTCACTGCGGCTTGATGTTGCCGCAGATCTGTTGATGACCTGCCAACGCTGCCTCGGTCCGGTAAAAGTCAGCCTGAATTCGGCGCGAAATTTTGTCTTGGTTCCGCCGGCGGAAGCGCTCGGTGATCCGGCGGAAGAGCCCGATGACGAGGATCGGATCCATGCGGACGACCAACTCGATGTAGTGGGGCTGGTGGAAGACGAAGCCATTCTTTGTCTGCCTATGGTTGCAGTACACAAGTCCGGCGAATGTGCACCGCCCCTTGCAGCAGGTGGCGAGAGTGACAGCAAGTCGCCCTTCAGTTCGTTGGCAGCGCTGAAGCGGCAATAAACAGATTCGAACTCAAGGAGCAAGTCATGGCAGTCCAGCAGAACAAAAAATCGGCGTCCAAGCGCGGCATGCACCGGTCGCATGATTTCCTGACCAATTCGCCGCTGGCGGTTGAGCCGACGACCGGCGAATTGCATTTGCGTCATCACATCAGCCCGAACGGTTTCTATCGCGGCAAGAAGGTCGTCAAGACCAAAGGCGACTGACATCCCGCCGGCTTTTGGCTGCCCGACGGCGCAGTTCAAAGGCATGAGTACGATCCCTCCCGACGCCCGTTCTCGCGGGCACATTGGAGCACGTAGCGCGCATGGCATGCATATGCCTCGCGCCTCGCTCGAGGCAACCCGGACCGCTTCACGTTGATAACCGTAGCCATAGATTGCATGGGTGGCGACCACGGTGCGCAGGTGACAATCCCGGCTGCCCTGTCGTTCGTGAATGAAAACACTGATGCCCACATTCTTCTCGTGGGGTTGCCAGACGTAGTCGAAGCGGAACTCAAACGACAAAGCGTCACCACGGGCGACCGGATCCAGGTCAGGTCCGCACCCGAAGTTGTCGCAATGGACGAAGCGCCCGCTTCTGCGCTGCGCGGCAAACGCGAATCGTCGATGCGCATCGCTATTGACGCCGTGAAAAACCTGGACGCGCATGCCTGTGTCAGCGCCGGCAATACCGGTGCCCTGATGGCCATCTCGCGTTTCGTATTGAAGATGCTGCCGGGCATCGAACGTCCTGCAATCGCCTCTTTCCTGCCTACAATCCGCGGTCATACCTGCGT
>JAYVMZ010000175.1:0-11446 GCA_043758735.1 Betaproteobacteria bacterium | reverse complement strand
CCTTGAGTTGCGGTTCAGTCCAACGAGGTTTATCCGCCGCTATGCCTGATCACTTCGTTCCGCTTCGTCTGCTGCGGCGGATAAACGCTATTCGTTCGGCCTCAAGGCGATGGCCTTGAGGCCGCCATCGACGACGTAGCTGCCCTTGATCTGCGCCGCCTGCGAGCGTAGTTCGACCGAAATCCGACCGCTGACATCCTTGTTTGGCGAAACATCGAACGCCCCGGCGGCAGACAGCAATCCCGAAGACAGCTTCATGTTGCGGTACTGATAGCGGCCGTTGTTCAATGCCACGGTTCCGCTGATTTCCTCGAAACGCGTCGCTCCACCCTGCGTTACGCCGCGTCCGCCGGATTGAAGCGCGCGCACCAGATCCACGCCGTCCAGGTCGCCTTTCTTGATGTCGAATCTTCCATCGACCTTCGGCGAATCGAACAGCGTTGTCAGGCCCTGCGACGACATGGAGTAGCGCAGCTTTGCTTCGAGCTGCCCCGTCGACCTGGCGTCGCGGGTAAATACTTCCATGAGTCCCTGGATGCCGATGCGCTGGGTCTCGACTTCGCCATCCAGCGACCAAGGTCCACCCCACACGATGAGGGCGCTGCCTTTGGCGGCCCCGCCATACAGCAGCGATTCGAACTTCTCGACCCTGACCTGGTTACGCGTGGCCACTGCCTTGACCGTCAGATCCGTGAATTCGATCTGGGGTCCGACCGGCGGCACCCAACCCTTCGAGGCACTGAGCGCGATATCGACCTGGTTGTCGCGCGGCGTCAGCTCCACATTCAGTTTGCCGTCGGTGCTGACCAGCACGGCCCGCTCAATCGCGCCTTCGGGTGAAAGCTGCAAATTCGCGTCGAACGGCGGCAACTTCACCGTGTGGGATTCGAACTTGATCGACTTGATCACCATGCGCCCGATCTCCAGCCTCTTGTCGGCCACTGCGGCTTCCAGCCACTTGGGCAATCGCGGCAACACTTCCTCCGCGACCGTGACCGATTCCGCCTCCATCTTGCGGATGATCTTGACGTCCCCGAATACCGATCCGAATTCCGGCGAGAGCGAGACCTTGTCGATCTTGACGTCCTGCGTCGTCCCGAGCCTGACGTTCTGCAGGATGATGCTGAATCCACCCAGGATCGATACATGCATCGAACCGATCGAGACCGGTTCCTTGATGTGTTCGGAGGCCAGTTTTTCGATGGACGGCACGTAGGAATTCATTGGCACCAACTGCACACCACCGATAACGACGGCAACGAGCGCCACCACCCCGATGATGACCGGCTTCAAGCGGTCCAGCGGCGTTTTTATTCCCTTGTTCTTCTTCAGTGCATCGACTTCGGCGCGTTTGCGGTCGCGCTCTTCCTGCTCCTTACGCCGCTTGGCAAGATCGTCCTCCCGCGAACGCCGCTCATTCTCGACCTTCATCGCCTCCTGCCGCTGGCGCTCCTGTTCGCGCTTGACCTTCGATTCTTCCTGCTCGCGGACGCGTGCTTCCTTTTCTTCCTGGCGCTTGCGCTCCCTCGCCTCGCGATCCTGGCGCTCGCGCTCCATGCGTTCGCGCCGCTCGAGGTCGTCGGCTTCGCGCCGCTCGGCTTCCGCCCGCGCCTGCTCCTCGCGCTCGGCGCGCTCCATTGCCATGCGCGCCTGCTCTTCCTGCTCTCGGTTGCGCTCTTCCTCTTCTTCGCGCCTGCGCAGCTCCTCCTGCTGTTTCTCGAACTCCGCGGCGACCGTCGTTTCCATGGCCCTCAGGCCGGACAGGTCGAACTCCGGCAGATCATTCTTGGCTGCAGCCTGTTTTGCGCGTTCATCTTCCTCGCGCTTGCGGCGCGACTCTTCTTCGCGGCGCCGGTCGGCTTCGTCGCGCTCGCGCCGTTCGTCATCCTCGCGACGGCGGCGATCCGCCTCCGCGCGGGCGCGCTCTTCTTCCTCGCGGCGGTGGCGCTCCGCGATCTCGCGCTCATTGCGCTCGTTTTCCTCGCGCTGCCGGAGATCGTCTTCCTCCGCGCGCCGCTTGCGGTCTTCCTCGTCGCGCAGGCGACGTTCCTCGGCTTCGCGTTCTGCGACCGGGTCTTCTCCGCGGGCACGGGCGGCCTCCCCGTCCTCGCGCTGCCGCCGTTCGTCTTCCTCGCGCCGGCGGCGGTCTTCCTCTTCCCTGCGCGCGCGCTTCTCTTCGTCCTCGCGCTTGCGGCGCTCTTGCTCTTCCTTGCGCTTGCGCTCCTCGTCCTCGCGGCGCTTGCGTTCTTCTTCCGCGCGAACGCGCTCCTCCTCTTCCTTGCGCTTGCGTTCTTCCTCCGCCCGGATTCGCTCCCCCTCTTCCTTGCGTATGCGCTCCGCTTCGACGCGCGCGCGCTCATCTTCCTCTCGGCGCTTGCGCTCCTCTTCTTCCTTGCGCTTGCGTTCTTCTTCTTCCCTGCGTTTGCGCTCCTCTTCGTCGCGCTTCTTGCGTTCTTCGTCCTCGCGGCGCTTGCGTTCTTCTTCCTCGCGGCGCTTGCGTTCTTCTTCCTCGCGGCGCTTGCGTTCTTCCTCTTCCTTGCGGCGCTTGCGTTCTTCCTCTTCCTTGCGCTTGCGTTCTTCTTCCTTGCGCCGATCTTCTTCGCGCCGCATGCGCTCTTCGTCTTCCCTGCGCTTGCGATCTTCCTCCTCGCGGCGGCGGCGATCGTCCTCCTCACGCTTCTTGCGCTCTTCGTCCTCGCGCTTCCCGCGTTCCGCGTCTTCGCGGCGCTTGCGATCTTCTTCTTCCTTGCGTTTACGCTCTTCTTCCTCCCTGACCTTGCGCTCCGCATCATCTCCACCGCGGCGTTCGACCTCTTCCTTGGCTTTCTGCTGCTGCTCTTCGAGCTTTTTGCGCTCGGCCTGCTCGAAGGCCTTGCGTTCGGCTTCGAGTATCTTGGACAGGTCGCGCTGCGTCTGCGACATCGCTTCAGCTTCGAGCTTGGCTTTGCGCTCCGCTTCGTTGCGCAGCTTCAGGCCCGCAGCCTCCTTCGCCTTGCGCTCGGCCTCGACCTTGGCCAGGTGCGCGCCTTCTTCCCTGGCCTGCTTCGCGGCTTGCTCCTTCTTCAACCGTTCTTCTTCCTCGCGCTTGCGCTTGGTTTCCGCCTCCGCCTTCGCGCGATCCGCGGTCTCGCGTTGCCGCCATTCGGTTTGCGCGTTCTGGTAGACGTTCTTGCCCGGCGAGAGCGATGACGTGAAGTCGAGGTCATCGACATAAGATCCGCCGCTGGCCGCGGTGCCGGTCGACGTGTTGGTGAATTCCTTGATGTAGCCGCCGGTCGTCAGGTCGCCCAGGGCCTTGTTCATGTCAGCATCGCTGAGCTTGGACCTCGACATCAGGTCGGCGACAGTCGACTTTCCGTCGATCAATGTCAGAACCTTGACAAGATCCTTGGGGAGCTTGCCGGCTTTGTTTTTGATTTCCAGAACACCTTTGCCGGTCTTGGAGTAGATCGTCTTATTGTCCATCTCGCTCTTTCTGAAGTCCGCGGAAACGAGGCGATGCGGCAACGAACCACCGCACGACCAACCCGCCTTGCCATTCGGGCATGCGGGAAAAAAGGAAACGAACAAGGCCTCTCGCCGGAGAAGCCTTGATATACGTCCAATTATTAGGCTTGGCGCGGCGCACGTCTAGACCCGCAACGGGATAAATCGGCATTACCCGGACCGGATTACCGTCTGGACACCTTCGATTACCGCCCTGCTGGCGTTCGTCATTCGACTTTAGCTGCGCCACGCGGCGCAGCACTCGCCTTTTGCCAGCCCTTCGCCGCAATCTCGCTGCCTCGTAGCTATTAGCACGGTGCGTGCCGCGCGAGACGCGGTCCGCGGGGCAAGTGTCCGGCCTCTGCGGCTTGCCGTTCTGAATGCCGCCGCCTCCGGCTATAATCCAGGCCGACCTCCGGTTTTTTCCTCGATGCCCGCCATACGCCTGCTGCCCGACCTCCTGATCAGCCAGATCGCCGCCGGCGAAGTGGTCGACAGGCCCGCCTCCGCGCTCAAGGAGTTGCTGGAAAACAGCCTCGACGCAGGCGCAACCGAGATCGCCGCGCAACTGGCCGAGGGGGGTATCAGGCAAATCCGCGTCTCCGACAATGGCGGCGGCATAGCCAGGGAAGAGCTGACATTTGCGCTCGCGCGCCATGCCACCAGCAAGATCCATTCGCTCGAAGACCTGGAATGCGTAGCCAGCCTCGGCTTTCGCGGCGAGGCTCTCGCCAGCATCGCCGCAATTTCGCATTTCAGCCTGGCCAGCCGGGCGGCAGGCAGCGCTCATGCGTGGAAGGTCGAAGCCAGCGGCGATTCGCGCTCGGCGCCCGAACCAGCTGCGATCGCCGCGGGCACTGTAGTGGAAGCCGCAGACCTGTACTTCAACACGCCGGCACGGCGCAAATTCCTGCGCAGCCCGCAAACCGAATTCGCGCACAGCGAAGAAACCTTCAAGCGGCTCGCGTTGTCGCGGCCGGACGTGCGCTTTGTCCTGACCCACAACGGCCGCGCGCAATGGCACCTGCAAAGCGCAACCGCACACGAGCGCATCAGGGCGGTGCTCGGCGAAGAATTCGCCGCCGCCTCGCTGCCGGTCGATGTGAGCAGCGCGGGCTTCCGGCTGCATGGCCTGGCAGCGCAGCCGGCCTATTCGCGCAGCTCGCGCGATGCGCAGTTTTTTTTCGTCAACGGCCGTTTCGTGCGCGACAAGGTGCTGGCGCACGCCGTGCGCGAGGCCTACCACGATGTGCTGCATCACGATCGCCACAGCGCTTACGTGCTGTTCCTGGAACTCGATCCCGCGCTGGTGGATGCCAATGTGCATCCGACCAAGATCGAAGTGCGCTTCCGCGATTCACGCGGAATGCACCAGTTCGTGTTTCACGCCCTGGAGAAAGCGTTATCCGCCACGCGCGCGGGGTTGGGCGCGGCCCGCGAATCCACGCCGGTCGCGACGGCCTTTCGCGTCGACAGCGGTTTTTCCAGGCAACCGGGCATGGATCTGCTGACCAACGAGCCTGCTTCGTTCTATGCCTCTTTATTTGGCACAGCCGGAACCGCGGCGGTTTGCGCGCCCGACCGCACGCCGCCGCCGATGATGCCGCAGGACGAGGACCACCCGCTGGGCTTCGCGCTGGCACAGCTATCCGGCATATACGTGCTGGCGCAGAACCGGCACGGGCTCGTGGTGGTCGACATGCATGCGGCTCACGAACGCATCGTTTATGAGAAACTCAAGAACGCACTCGACGACGACGGCATCCCGACGCAGCAACTGCTGATTCCCGCGACCATGACCGCCAGCGCCCTGGAGGTCGCGACCGCCACGGAAAATCCCGACACGCTTTCCCGGCTCGGCTTCGAGCTGGCCGTCATTGCGCCGAACGCGCTGGCCGTGCGTTGCGTACCGATGACGCTGGCCCAGGCCGATTCCGCACAACTCGCGCGCGACGTCCTCGGCGAAATCACCGAGTTCGGCGGCAGCCGCGTGCTAGCCGAGCGCCAGAACGAGATGCTGTCCACCATGGCCTGCCACGCCGCCGTCAGGGCCAACCGCACGCTGACCATTCCTGAAATGAACGCTTTGCTGCGCGAAATGGAAGCCACCGAACGCTCCGGCCAGTGCAACCATGGCCGGCCGACCTGGTTCCAGGTCACGATCGGCGAACTCGACCGCATGTTCATGCGGGGAAAGTGAAGCCGTGACGGCGTGACTATCGTGACTGTCGTGACGAGGTACTAGAGCCCTTCACGGCAGTCACGACAGTCACGATAGTCACGAACCATGACTCGCCCCTCGCCCCTCGTCCCTTATGGGCAAAGCCTGGTATCCAGCGAAGTCCGGCGCCCCTCAGCGGAGTTGCCCCCGGCAATTCTGCTCATGGGCCCCACCGCAAGCGGCAAGACCGGGGTCGCATTGGAACTGTCGCGGCGGCTGCCGGTGGAAATCATCAGCGTTGATTCGGCGCTGGTCTACCGCGACATGGACATCGGCACCGCCAAGCCCAACCGCGAAACGCGATCGCAGGTGCGCCATCACCTGATCGACGTCATCGAACCCACGGCAAATTATTCCGCCGCGCAATTCCGCGACGATGCGCTCGAAATAATGGCCGATATCGTCAAACGCGGCCGCGTGCCGCTGCTCACCGGCGGGACCATGCTCTATTTCAAGGCGCTGCGCGAGGGATTGTCGAACCTGCCGGCCGCCAACGAGGATACGCGCCTGGTGATCGACGCAATGGCGGCCGATGTCGGCTGGCCGGCAATTCACCGCGAGCTCGAGGGCATCGACCCGATTACGGCGCGGCGGCTCGATCCGAACGATTCGCAGCGCATCCAGCGCGCGATGGAAATCTTCTACCTGAGCGGCAAGACGATGTCGGAACTGATTGCCACGGGAAAGCCGGCCGAACTGCCTTACCGGCTGATATCGCTGGCGCTGGTACCGGATGATCGCAGCGTGCTGCACCGGCGCATCGCGGATCGCTTCGAACTCATGCTCGAACTGGGGCTGATCAACGAAGTCCGCGAATTGCGCGACAAATACGATCTGAAGCCCGGATTGCCTTCCATGCGCTGCGTGGGTTACCGGCAGGCATGGCAATACCTGGACGGGGAATTTGGCCTGGGCACGTTGCGCGAGAAAGCGATCGCCGCCACGCGACAACTGGCGAAACGGCAACTGACCTGGCTGCGCGCAACGAATGACGTGCGGCAATTCGACTGCCTTGCTGACGACCTGCAGGAGCAGATCGAAGCCTGGCTGCCGGAACAAATCAAGCGGTAAAGAACGGAAGCGTTGCGCGCGCTCATCAAGAGAAACATTCACCGCCAAGGACGCGAAGGGAGGTCAAGGGCAAGGAGGGAAAAACAAAGTACAGTTCCCGGTATCCCAAGGCGGCGGGCTTTGCGCTTTTTCGTCGAGCTTTGTCTCTTCCCGGTTTTCCTTGGCGTCCTTGGCGGTCAGTGGCTTTTTAAGAACAATCAGTTGGCGAGAGAATCCGCGCCGGCCTTCGCGATCTGGCCGTCCTCGGTGGATTTCACGCCGCTTACACCAATGGCGCCGACCAGTTGCCCGCCCACCATGATCGGCAGTCCGCCTTCCAGCGGCAAGGCACCGTGCAATGCAATCAGTGCATTGCGGCCCCCGGCGATCGCGTCCTCGAATACCTTGGTCGGGCGCTTGAAGGCCTGCGCGGTGCGCGCCTTCTGGATCGCCACGTCGATGCTGCCGGTCTGCGTGCCGTCGATGCGTTGCAGGTAGATCAGATGGCCGCCGTCATCGACCACTGCGATCACCACATTCCAGTTGTTCTTCTTCGCTTCGGTTTCCGCGGCGGCGGCGACTTTTTTTGCGCCATCGAGGGTAAGGACTTTCTTGTCCGCGAGTTGTGCGGACGCCTGCAGGGACAGCGCAGCGAACAGCGCGAAAACACACACGGATAACAATTTCCTGGCTGAAATCATGGTTCCTCCTTGGATGGTTCTCTTGTCGTGACCGGGCGCAGAGTCCCGGCTGTCGCCGGGCGAATGTAAAAATGTATGCGGACCCTGCGTGACGCGGTGCCGGCTACGATAACGCAGGCAACCCGCAAATCCAAATTACTCTTCTGGAATTTCGATATGCTCGACTTTCGTTTGCGCTGCACCACGGGCAAACGTCAGTCGCAGCACCTCGCCCGCTGCGACTTGTTGCGACGAGCGCACGATCTGGCCGCCAGGTTTCGCGACAATGCTGTAACCGCGCTCGAGCACTGCCTGCGGATTGAGGTGGTCCAGGTTCGCCTGCATTCTCCCCAACCGCGCCTCATACTGTTCGAGCAGGCGCGCCTGGCCGTACTGCAGGCGCAGGCGCAAATCCCGCTGGCTTGCCGAGTGCGCGTCGATATCGGGCAGTCCGTCGCGCAGCCGCTGCGCGAGACCGGATAGATTCCACTTCACGGCATCCAGCGCATGGCTTGTCGCCGAGCGCAACCGGTTGGCGAGGTGTCCCATGTGGCGCAATTCGGCGCCGATGCGCTCTCCCGGATGGACCATGCGTTTTCCCAGATAGTCTAGGTGTTGCATCCGCGTGCCGAGCGCGCGATCGATATCCCGCACGAGACGTGCTCCCAGGACGCCCAGGCGTGCCAGCAATTCCACGCGGTTCGGGCTCACCAGTTCCGCGGCCGCGGTCGGCGTGGGCGCGCGTGCATCCGCGACGAAATCGGCAATGGTGAAGTCGGTTTCATGGCCCACGCCCGACACCACCGGCATGGCGCAGTCAACGATCGCGCGCGCAACGACCTCTTCGTTGAAGGCCCAGAGATCCTCCATGCTACCGCCGCCGCGACAGACGATCAGCACGTCGGCTTCCGCGCGCGCCGACGCGATGCGAATGGCCTGCGCGATTTTCTCGCCCGCCCCTTCGCCTTGCACCGGGGTGGGATAAAGCACGACGCGAATGCCGGGCATGCGCCGCGCCAGCGTCGTCAGCACGTCGCGCAGCGCCGCCGCCTTCGCCGAGGTGACGACCCCGACGCAGCGCGGAAATTGCGGGACCGGCTTCCTGCGCGCAGGATCGAACAGGCCTTCCTGCTCGAGCTTGCGCTTCAATCGCTCGAAGGCTTCGAACAGTGCGCCGAGGCCGGAGCGCCGCATGTTTTCCACGGTGAGCTGGAAATCGCCGCGCGCTTCATACAGCGTCGGCAACGCCCTCACTTCGACCTGCATGCCGTTCTCCGGCTTCCAGTCGACCAGCGCCGCCTTGTGCCGGAAAAACACGCAGCGCACCTGCGCGCTGGCGTCCTTCAGGGAAAAATAACAATGGCCCGAAGCCGCGCGGGTGAAGTTGGAAATCTCTCCGGCGACCCACAGCAGCGGAAAACCGGTCTCGATGAATTCCCGTGCCCGCCGGTTCAGGTCGGCGACGGAAATGATTGCAGTATTTGAATCATCGACATGCATGGGCCGCATTCTAGATCACAGGCAATTCCATCATGACGTTCGCACGTCGGGTTCTGGCGACAGAATCATTTTGATTTCCACTCTTGACAAAGCCGGTCGATGGCGTCCAGATCATCCACAGTCGTCATGAAAATCAAGGACGACTGCCCGGAAACCCGCATCGCCACACGGGGTGCGAATATAAATCTCTGAATTTACTACGGAAAATAGGCGCGCATTTTTTAATCGTAAAACAAAAAACGCTTTCAAAAAACCGACTTAACGCATCTTTGTACAAACTATGCACACAGTTATCCACAAAGAATGTGGACAATTTTTTGTAGTTAGATTGCTTGCCGCAATGCTTGTCAAGCGCGCAGCCCTTCTTATCTCTTTGCTTGCCGCGCTTATCGATGCAGTTTAGAGTGGCGCGGGTTTTCAAATGCTTGGGAGCGGAGTTTGTTACACATCATAGAAGCGGCCGGATGGCCGATCTGGCCGTTGATTCTTTGCTCGATCATTACCCTAGGCATCATCGGCGAACGCTTTTTCAGCCTGCGCAAGGATTTTGTCGCACCGAGTGACCTGCTGCCCAAAGTGGTACAGGAGTACCGTCAGAAAGGCGTTTCCACCGACATGCTCACCCGGTTGGTGGAAACCTCGATGCTCGGCAGGATTTTCGCCGCGGCGCTGAAGGAAGCGTCAAGCTCGCGTGAAATCATGAAGGATTCGATCGAGGAAGCCGGACGCGCCGTCACGCACGAACTCGATCGCTTCCTGACCACGCTCGGCACCATTGCCACCATGGCCCCGCTGCTCGGGCTGCTCGGCACGATCATCGGCATGATCGACATCTTCGGTTCGCAAGGTCCCACCGGCATGGCCAATCCGGGGCAACTGGCCCATGGCATATCGATCGCGCTGTACAACGCGGCCTTCGGCATCATCGTCGCCGTGCCCAGCCTGGTGTTCTACCGCCACTTCCGCGCCCGCGCCGATTCGCTGGTGGTGGAAATGGAAATCCAGGCCATCAAGCTGGTCGAGATCATACACGGCCAGCGCCAGGCCTGAAGTCCGGCGAAGCCCATGAATTTTCGCCGTGGATCGTTCAGGGAGGAGCCGGAAATCAACCTGGTTCCCTTCATCGACGTCCTCCTCGTCATTGTGATCTTTCTGGCGGTGACCACGACTTATTCGCGCTATTCCGAGATGCAGATCAACCTGCCCACCGCGGATGCGAGCAAGCCGGTGGACCGTCCGAGCCAGATCAACGTCGGCGTGTCCGCTGGCGGCCAATACATGGTCAACCGCTCCGCCGTGGCCTTCACCACGCCGGAAGCCCTGGCCACCGAGTTGAAGCGGGCCGCCGGCAGCAACGCGGATCCGGTCATCATCATCAACGCCGATTCGAACGCCACGCACCAGTCGGTGATCAACGTGATGGAAGCGGCGCGAGTCGCCGGTTTCAGCAAGATCACTTTCACGACCCAGCAGCAGCGCCGCTGACGCCGCCCCGCTGCCGGGTTGCGATCGATGAATGGCGACGATTCCCGGGCAACGCCAACGCTGAAGGGGGACAAGGTCTGACTTTCCTCGATCGCCACTGGTATCGCCTCTCTTGGCTTTCCATCCTGCTGTTGCCGCTTGCCGCCGTGTTCGCAGGCGTAGTGGCCTTGCGCCGCGCCCTCTATCGCGCGCGCGTGTTGCCTTCGTATCGCGTGCAGGTTCCGGTCATCGTGGTCGGCAACATCGCGGCAGGCGGCACCGGCAAGACGCCACTGGTATTGTGGCTATGCGATTTCCTGAAGGAACACGGATATACGCCCGGCATCGTCAGTCGCGGCTACGGCGGCAGCGGCCATACGACCGCCGTGCGGGAAAACGCATCCCCAGACATGGCGGGCGACGAACCGGTATTGCTCGCCCAGCGCAGCCGCTGCCCGGTCTGGATCGGGCGCGATCGCGTCGCGGCCGCGCGCGCGCTGATTGCCACCAATCCCGCGTGCGATATCATCGTCAGCGATGACGGCCTGCAGCACTACCGCCTGCAGCGCGATATCGAAATTGCCGTCATCGATGGCAGCCGCGGCACGGGCAACGGCCTGCCGTTGCCGGCGGGTCCATTGCGGGAAAGTATGAGCCGCCTGTCCAGCGTCGACGCGATCGTCGTGACCGGCGACTCCATCCCGCCCACCGCGGGCTTGGCGGCGTTTGCGATGAGGCTCGAAGGAAATGTGTTCCGCAACCTGTTGAACCCTTCCTTCCAACAGGAGGCCGGCGCATTCCTCGGGAGACGCGTGCATGCCATCGCCGGCATCGGTAATCCGGCGCGCTTTTTCGACCACCTGCAACGACTGGGTCTGAGCTTTGCGGCACATGCATTTGCCGACCATCATGCCTACACCCAGGGCGATCTCGAGTTCGGCGACGCCGACGCAATCATCATGACGGAGAAGGATGCGATAAAATGCCTTCGCTTCGCGCGCGAGAACCATTGGGCATTGCCGGTGGATGCACGCGTGGATACGGC
>JAYVMZ010000174.1:0-5221 GCA_043758735.1 Betaproteobacteria bacterium | reverse complement strand
CTGGCGCGGCAGCCTTTTCGTCAAGTACGCGTTGCCGCTGGTGGTGCTGGTGAGCGGCGCGCTGGTTGTCAGCGGCCTGGTCGAAATTTACTTCTCGTACCAGGAAAACAAATCCGCGCTCGCGCGCATTCAGCACGAAAAGGCAGCCGCAGCGGCGATCAGGATCGAGCAATTCGTGCGCGAGCTGGAACACGACCTTGCCTGGATCGCGCAGATGCCGTGGGGACCGCGCGGTGTTTCGCTCGATCAGCGGCGGCTCGACTCGCTACGATTGCTGCGGCAGGTGCCCGCAATTACCGAAGTGAGTCACATCGATCCGACCGGACATGAGCAACTGCGCGTGTCGCGCCTGGCGATGGACGTCATCGGCAGCAATGCAAACTTCTCGGCCGATCCGAAGTTCACGGAACCGATGGCCCGCAAGACCTATTTCAGCCCGGTCTATTTCCGCAAGGAGTCGGAGCCTTACATGACGATTGCCATGGCAGGTGCGGGTGAGGACGCGGGGGTTGTGGCCGCGGAGGGAAACCTGAAATTCATCTGGGACGTGGTCTCGAATCTGAAAGTCGGCAAAGGCGGATACGCCTATGTCGTGGATGCCCGCTGACGCCTGATCGCGCACCCTGATATCAGCCTGGTCCTGCAGAAGACCGACCTTTCCACGCTTCCGCAGCTTCGCGCGACCGGCCGCGCGTCCGCCGGCGAGGAAGGCAAACCCGTCGAGGCGGTGATCGGACGGGATTTGCGCGGCACCGAAGTGCTCTCGGCGCATGCCACGATCGCGCCTCTCGGCTGGTCGGTTTTTGTCGACCTGCCGATTGCCGAGGCATTCGCGCCGTTGTATGCCGCTATCTTGCGGACCGTAATACTCGTCCTCGTGGGGGTCGCGATTTCCATCGCTGCGAGCCTCTTCCTTGTGCGCCGGATGGTGTCGCCGATCCAGACGCTCCGCGCGGGTGCCGCGAAGATCGGCGCGGGGGCGCTCGAACATCGAATTGCGGTGAAGAGCGGAGATGAACTGCAGGCGCTGGCTGACGAGTTCAATCGCATGACCGAGCGCCTGCAGGAGTCCTACGCCGGACTGGAGCGGAAAGTGGAGGAGCGGACGCGTGATCTGCGCGAGTCGCTTGAACAGCAAACAGCAACGAGCGAGATCTTACGCGTAATCAGTAGTTCACCGACCGACTTGCAGCCGGTGCTGGACACGATCGCCGAAAGTGCTTCGCGCTTATGCGATGCCGGCGACGCGAGCCTTTTTCGCGTCGAGGGCGACTCCGTCAGACTGGTAGCGGAGCATGGTTTGCCATCGATTTCGGATAGCGAGCCTCTCCCGATCCGCCGTGATTTCTTGACCGGGCGCTCCATCATCGACCGCTGTGTCGTCCATGTGACTGATATTCTCGCTGAGTCCGAAACCGAGTTTGCAGGCTCGAAGGCAGTTGCGTCCCGTTTCGGCTATCACGCCATGCTGGCAGCGCCGCTAATTCGCGAAGGAAATGCCATCGGCGCCATTACCGTTCGCCGCACGGAAGCGCGCCCGTTTTCCGAAAAGCAGATCGAGCTGCTCAAGACTTTCGCCGACCAGGCCGTGATCGCGATCGAGAACGTCCGGCTGTTCAAGGAACTGGAGGAGCGCAACAGGTCGCTTAGCGAAGCGCTGGAGCAACAGACCGCGACGAGTGAAATTCTGCGTGTGATCAGCCAGTCGCAACGCGACGTGCGGCCGGTATTCGAGGCAATTGCGAGCAATGCCCGCAAGCTTTGCAATGCCAGTTGGGCAACGTTCTATACGTTCGATGGTGAATTCATCAGGTATGCGACCACGGACGGGATGAGTCAAGATGCGATCGAGGCTACCTCCAGCAGTTTTCCGATGCAGCCGAACCGCGGCAGCGCGCTGGGTCGCGCCATCCTGACCCGGGCGATTGCGTACATTCCGGATGTGCGCAAGGACACGGAATATCGTCTGGAGAGCCTTGCTCAGACGGCCGGGTATCGCAGCACCGTAGCGGTGCCCATCCTCCGCGCCGAATTGCCCATTGGCGCCATCAGCGTATCCAGCACCGAGCCATCGATGTTTTCCGAACGGCAAATCTCGATGCTACAGACCTTCGCAGATCAGGCCGTAATTGCGATCGAGAACGTGAGACTGTTTACAGAGGTGCAGGAACGGACTCATGATCTGGCGCGCTCAGTGGAACAACTGCGTTCGCTCGCAGGGGTAAGCCAGGCAGTCAATTCGACGCTCGACCTGGATCAGGTGCTCTCAACCATCGTGGCGCAGGCAGTCCAGTTGTCTTTGGCCGATGGCGGAGTGGTCTACGAATTCCACGAGGCAACCGGAGAGTTCCGCCCGCGGGCGACCTATGGATATCCGCAAGATTTGGTCGATACGTTGCTGATGACGCCATTGCGTATCGGCGAAGGCGCAACCGGGCGGGCAGCGGCAGAACGCGCGCCGGTACAGATTCCGGACATACGAGCAGAGGGCGCATACGCCAGTCCCCTGCAGAAGGCGACCATAAATTCCGGAGCGCGGGCCGTGCTGGCCGTTCCACTGCTTCGCGAAGAGCGAATTCTCGGCAGCCTTGTCGTCACGCGCAAGAGCGCCGGCGAGTTTCCGAAGGAAGTGGTCGATCTCGTCCAGACCTTCGCGGCGCAGTCGACGTTGGCCATCCAGAATGCGCGCCTGTTCCGCGAGATCGAGCAGAAGGGCCACGAGCTGGAAGTCGCCAGTCAGCACAAGTCGCAATTCCTCGCCAACATGAGCCATGAGCTACGCACGCCGCTGAATGCGATTCTTGGTTACACCGAAC
Source organism: Betaproteobacteria bacterium (assembly GCA_043758735.1). Classification (GTDB taxonomy): domain Bacteria; phylum Pseudomonadota; class Gammaproteobacteria; order Burkholderiales; family JACQAP01; genus JACQAP01. The sequence continues at coordinate 2,405 of JAYVMZ010000174.1, read as the reverse complement.
TGATAGTCGACGAGATCTACGGCAAGGTGCCCGGGAAAATAAGCGACGTACTCAACAGGGTGCAGAAAAGCGGGCGGCATTTGCTTGGGCTCATCAATGACGTGCTGGATCTGTCCAAGATCGAGGCGGGGCAGCTCAGTCTTTCCGTGAGCGAGTATTCGTTCCAGGATGCGGTGCAATCCGTGGTGACGTCGGTCGAGTCTCTGGCTCGGGAGAAGGGCCTTCGTCTCACAATGAAGGTTGCGCCGAAGCTGCCCGTCGGCCGTGGGGACGAGCGCCGGATCGTGCAGGTGCTGCTGAACCTGGTGGGCAATGCAATCAAATTCACCGAGGCGGGTGAGGTCGTCATTCGCGTGGACGCGGCTGACGAATCGTTCGTCGTGGCTGTATCCGATACCGGTCCGGGCATTCCGAAGGATCAGCAGGACAAGATCTTCGAGGAATTCCAGCAAGTAGATGATTCCTCCACGCGTACGAAGGGAGGCACCGGGCTGGGCCTGGCGATCGCCAAGCGGATCATCGAATTGCACGGCGGGCGCCTGTGGGTCGAGTCGACCCCTGGCAAGGGTGCGACTTTTTCCTTCAGTTTGCCGGTAAAAGTTGCAGCAATGGAGATGGCGGTTTGAGCCTGCCGAGCAGGGCTTGCGGGCATTAACGCTCAGCCGGCTCGGTCACCTTCAGGAGCAATGGACATGAAAAAACGCATTCTCGTCGTCGAAGACCAGGAAGACAATCGCCAAATCATCCGCGACCTGCTGTCCGCAAAGGGATACGAGCTGGTCGAGGCCACGACCGGCGAGGAAGGACTGAAGCTGGCGGCAACCGGGAAGCCGGATCTCATTCTGATGGACATTCAGCTTCCTGGCATGGATGGCTACGAGGTCACCCGGCGCATCAAGGCCAAACCCGAACTGAACCATATCCCGATCATCGTGGTGACCTCGTACGCGTTGAGCGGCGACGACAAGAAGGCGTTCGATGCCGGGTGCAACGGCTATGTGACCAAGCCATTCAGTCCCCGCGTTCTGCTCGCCAAGATTCGCGAGTTTCTGCCGGAATGAGCGGTAATGCATAACCCGGCCCGTATCCTCGTCGTCGACGACAACCCGGCAAACGTGGATATCTTGCGCGCGCGGCTCGAAGCGCAGGGCTACGACATCAAGACGGCGATTGACGGTGAAGACGCGTTGTCCGCCGTGAAGGCGCATCAGCCCGACTTGATTCTGCTGGACGTCATAATGCCCAAGCTTGACGGCATCGAGGTCTGCCGCCGGCTCCGTGCCGACACATCGTTACCGTTCATCCCGATTGTGCTGGTCACCGCAAAATCCGACTCGAAGGACATTGTAGCGGCGCTCGAAGCCGGCGGGGACGAGTACCTGACCAAACCGGTGGATCACGCGGCCCTGGGGGCTCGGGTCAAGTCCATGCTGCGGATAAAGGCGCTGCAGGATACGGTGCAGGGGCAGGCCGCGCAGCTACGGGAGATGAATTTGAACCTGGAGCAACGCGTGGCAGATCAGGTGGCGCAGCTCGACAATCTGGGCCGGCTCAAGCGTTTCTTTTCCCCGCAACTTGCCGAGCTGATCCTGGCCGGCGGCGCCGAAGATCCGTTGAAGAGCCATCGCCGCGAGCTCGCCGTCGTGTTTCTCGACCTGCGCGGCTTCACCGCGTTCGCGGAAACCAACGAGCCCGAGGAGATCATGGGCGTTCTGCGCGAGTATCACTCCGAAATGGGGCAGGTGATTCTGGCCCACGAGGGCACGCTAGAACGCTTCGCGGGCGACGGCATGATGGTGTTTTTCAATGACCCGGTCCCGGTGCCCGATGCCGCGGCGCGAGCCGTTCGAATGAGTATCGCAATGCACGAGCGCCTCGCCCCCGTGACGGCGAAGTGGCGCAAGCGCGGCTTCGACCTCGGATTTGGAGCGGGCATCGCTCTGGGATTTGCCACGATCGGGGCCGTTGGGTTCGAAGGGCGCTGGGATTATGGCGCGATCGGGACGGTGACGAATCTGGCCGCCCGGCTCTGTGGCGAAGCGAAGTCCGGCCAGACTTTAATCTCCAAGCGTGTCCTGGCCTTGGTCGAAGATCTGGCCGAGGTAGAACCGATAGGCGAACTGCTGCTCAAGGGGTTTCTGAAGCCGGTTTCCGCGTACAACGTGATCAGATTGACTGCGTAGCTCCCTGTCGGTGCTCCAACGAATCACCGTGCCGCGCTCGAGGCTTCCGGCGAGAGGCATTAGTGGGCTCGCAAAAAAAGAGGCCTGCCGAAAGGGCAGGCCTAAACCGGGAGGGCATTCGGTTCAGTTGGACTCGGACGAGGCCACGCGGATGGGGGCTTTCGGGACCGGTTGGCAGGTAATCTTGTCGTCGACCATCACGCACTTGTCGTTGCCGTTGAG
>JAYVMZ010000173.1:0-12404 GCA_043758735.1 Betaproteobacteria bacterium | reverse complement strand
GAACCCGATACGGCGTCGCTGGTGCTGCAGAAATTCGCCTCCGGTGAACGCCAGAACTGCCATATTGCCGCCGCCCGCGGCCGCATCCTGGCGTACTTCCAGCAGAAGGTGCTGCGCACCGACGAACTCGACGGCACCGGCATCGGCGTCGAAGGCGTCTCGGTACCGATTTCGCCCGACCTGCGCGCCTATTGCGAGCGCCTGGTCGGGGCCCTCGGCTACCACGGCATCGGTTGCATCCAATTCATGGTTGACGAAAAAAGAGGGACCGTCGCCTTCCTCGAATTCAACCCGAGAATGGACAGCACCGTGGCGCTGCCTTATCGACTTGGGTACGACTATCCGCGTATCGCAGTGGAAATTGCCGCGCAAGATGCGCCGGCGCCGATTACCAGACCTTACCGTACCGGCGAGCATTACCACTGGTTGTACGGCGACGCGCTGAGCTGGCTCGAATGCCACAAGCACCGCCGGAAAAACGGCGCCGAACTCCTGCGTTGGGCGTTCAATATGGTCTGGAGCGCCGCCACCAGCTACCATCTCACCTGGGATGTTCGCGACCCGATTCCTACGCTGCACCTGTTCTGGAAAAAAACTTTTTGCAGCCTTGCAGAAGCGGTGGTTGTCGGCCTGAGAGCGGCGAGGTTCGAGGACTCAGGATGCACAAGGCAGGACTCAGGACTGAGCGAATAGCGCCAAGTAAAAGGTGAACGCGACCGGTTTTGTGGTACTTACTGAGTCCTACGTCCGGAGTCCTACGGCTTCGCCTCTGGCCCCTCGTCCCTCCCACGGAGAATACGTCCCCATGATCACCATCCAGCACGAAGGCAACCTGACCATCATCGGCATCTTCGCCCGGCTCGAGATCGCGGATTTCAAGAGGATCGAGGACGAGATCGAAAGTCAGTTGAAGCGACTGGGCAAGATCGACTTGCTGGTGGATCTGCGCGGAATGCTGGGTTACACCCTGGACGTCGCGCTGGAGGATTTGCGGTTCAGCCGCGCGCATGCGCGCGACGTCGGGCGCGTGGCGATCCTCAGCGAGGATGATTCGATGATGTGGACAGCGCTGCTGTCCGAGCTTTTCGTGCTCGCCGAGATCCGGGTGTTCGACGATGAAGGCGTCGCTCGGGAGTGGCTGGGGGAAAGGCAGTGAACAGCCAACGGTGAACCGTAATCAGGGAACACCGGGCGGTGAAGGAGGGAAGAGGGGTCGCGATCGGCACGTGTTCGACACACAAAGGGGCGAAGGTTAAAAGGTAATAAAATTCACTTCGTGTCCCTCGAGCCCGCGTTAGCTGCAAAACGAAAACCCCGACGAAAGCGCAGAGGCCGCTTCAGCCTCCTGAGGCTCTGGCCGGGCGCGCGCTTGCGCAAACAATGGTGGAAAGCGTTCAGGGGATTGACACCGATCACCAGGATGGCGGTTGCCACCGCGATCGTGTTCGCGCTCTGGCTTGGGTTCAATTTCGCCTACCAGGTGTTGCGCAAGCCGTCCGAATTGTTCTTCCCCGTCAGCGGGTCGCTGTACAAGACGCCGGCCGAGACCTGGCGGAAATACGGGTCGCTGTTCGAGAAGCATTCGACCAGCATCGTCACGCCCGATCTTCTCGCCGCGCTCGCGCAGGTGGAAGGATCCGGCAATCCCGTCGTGCGGACGTACTGGCGTTGGTCCCTGCGAAGCACGCCATTCGATGTGTATCGGCCTGCGTCGAGCGCGGTCGGCATGTTCCAGATCACGGACGCAACCTTCGCCGAGGCTAGGCGCTATTGCATCCATGACCATCTTGTCGTCGAGGACGGTCCGTGGACCGATGCGGACTCGTGCTGGTTCAACAGCCTTTACACGCGCACCGTGCCGACCAACGCCGTCGAGTTGACGTCGGCGTATCTCGACCGCGTCATTACGAACACGCTGAGGCGCCAACGCATCACCGACGCGACATTGAAGCAGAAGCAGGATCTCGCCGCGATAGTCCACCTTTGCGGCGCAGGCGCCGGAGAGGCCTTCGCGCGCCGCCGCTTTCGCCTTGTTCCCGGCCAGCGGTGTGGGGATCACCCGGCGCAGGGGTATGTGGCGAGGGTCAACCAGATGAAGAAGGTGTTTAAGGGGATGAAGCTGTAAAGCACGTCAGTCACGGCCCTTACGGCTTCTCCGCAACGCTTTTTTTATACTCCGGCGCGTACACATTCGTATACCACTTGTCGTCGACGAAGATCACCCGCTGGTCGCACGCGTTGTATTCCTGGCAGTGCTTGCGCCAGTTCTTCGCATGGTCCGCCGGCACGTGCATGTAGACCGGCTCACCTGGAGTGACGACGTCCACATGCCGGACCACAACCGGTTCGGGGAAAATGAGTTCCGGTTTCGACGCACGGTGGATGTCTATCTGGCCATAGTAGCTAAGCCCGCCGAGGGCGCCGACGTCGGCGCAGAACGCAGGCGAAACTGCCGAGGCGGCCACAAATGCCATTAGAAAACGCTTCATATCAGCCCTCACATGTCGGATGTCGAGCACCAAGGTTAGGCGCAGCGCCGCCCTGGCTCTGTGCGCTGTCGCACGGAGGGTGCTACCTGCAAGCCACTTCCGATGCCGCAAGCGATCGCCGCCGCAAGGGCCGGGAAAGGGGCGATGCCCGAGGAAGTCAGAGGGAAAAACCCGACTTTCGCCCCGTAAAGGCCTATACTTCTGGATTAACGGAGAATCAGTGTCATGACAAAGATTGCGACGGTCAGGAAAACAGGCGTCATAGGATTCGTATCGCGCGCGGACTACTTCGACTTCCGCGCAGCGTGTGTCGATGGCGCGAAGCTGCCGAGCGACTATGGTGCGTTCATGAAGGAGTACAACCAGCAACTGCAGAGCCTGCGCGAAGAGGGGATTTCCCCCACGCAGATGAATATCAAGCCCGCTGAACTGATTGCCTGGTGCAAGGCCAATGGCCGCGTAATCGACAGCAAGGCCCGCGCCGAGTATGCGAATTCGATGTTTGCCGGACTGAATTTCAAGAACAGGGCGGCTCCCCTGAATACGGATCGCCGGAACGACAGGTAAAAGCAGGCGCCGCGCCCCGCGGCTCTGGCCGCTGCACTTTCTCGATTTCTCCGCACCAAGCCGGAAAGCCGTTGTCCAACGCCGGCCATGCCAGTCAAATTCCCCAGGTTCGGCCGCACGCTCACGATATTGCTTTGCCTCGCGCTCGCGCTGGGCATCGTCGTCGCGCTGTTCGAATGGAACTGGTTTCGCCATCCGCTCGAACGTTATCTCGTTGAGCGGTCGCATCGCGAAGTCAGGATCGGCGACCTGCATGTCAAGCTCGGGTTCTCGCTCGAACCAACCGTAAGGCTACGTGACGTGTACATCGAGAATGCGCCGTGGGCGGACACGCGCCCGTTCCTGGCCGCGAGAGAAGTCTCGTTCACCTTTTCGCTGAAAAGCGTGTGGGAAAAGCGGCCCGTGATATCGCGGCTGTTGCTGATCGATGCGGACCTGGACATGGAACGGCAGGCGGACGGGCTGAGGAACTGGCGATTGAAGAATCCCGACGACCGGGGCCCCGGCAAGGTCAAGGTGCAGCGCCTCGAGCCGCATGGGTCCAAAATCCGCTTTGCGCGTCGCGACATCGAACTCGATGTGACCGCCTCTTCCAGGCCGTCGGAGTCCGGATCGGGAGAGCTGAAGCCGGATGCGGCCCATCCGACGCGCATCGACATCAAGGGGGAATTCGCCGGATCGGCGTTTTCCGGGACGCTGCTGACCAGCGAAGTGCTGACCTTCCTGGATACCGGAGAATCTTTTCCCATGCGCGGCCATGCAGTCGCGGGCAAAAGCCGGCTCGATGTCGACGGCAGCATCGCCGACTTGTTCAGGCCCACTGCCTTCGATGCGAAGGTGCACCTCGCCGGGCTTTCGCTGGCGAACCTCAATTCCTTCTTCCGTGGAGCGATGCCGGCTTCGCGGCCCTATGACATCACCGTGCATGTCCGGCAAACAAAGGAGGTGACAACATTCGCGGAACTGCGCGGAAAAGTGGGCACGTCCGACCTCGCGGGCGACGTCAGCATCGACCGCGGTAAGGAGCGTACGACGGTGAAAGTCGCGCTGCGCAGCGAATCGGCCGATCTTGCCGACCTTCGCTCGCTGTTCGACCGTCGCAAGGCAGTGGACAAAGCCGCAGGAAAGGTCGCAGTCGATGACCGCATTGCTCCTGTGACAGACGACATGCCCGACAAGTCCAGGTTGCCGAAGCGCTTGTTCTCCGAACATGAATTCGACGCGACGGGCCTGCAGAAGCTCGACGCCCACGCAGCACTGGACTTCAAAAAGCTGAAGAGCGCCCAATGGCCTGCGCTGGAGAGCCTGCGCGCCACCGCCGACCTGAACGACGGCGTGCTGGTGTTGAAACCGGTCGACGTCGGCATGGCGGGCGGCCACGTCGTGGGCCAGTTCCGTTTCGACGCCAGGCAGAAAGCATTGTCGGCGCACGCGACGATCGAGTTGAAGGAAGTGCGCCTGGAGCAACTGCTCCCCAGCGTTTCAAACAAGCGCAAAGGCGCCGGAGCGCTGCAAGGGCGCGTCAATCTGAAGGGGAAGGGCAATTCGATCGCTGCGATTGCCGCGAGCGCGACGGGACCGGCGGAAATCGACATGTCGAGCGGCGGGATTTCCAACCTGCTGGATGCCGAGATCGGGCTCAATCCCGGCAAAGCCCTGAAGATGCTGGTCATCGGAGACCGTGCCATCGGCATCAACAGCGCCACGATCGCTTTCGAATTCGACCACGGTCTGGGAAAGTCGAAGACCATCATGCTCGACACCGACCAGACGCACACCGAAGGTACGGGCACAGTCAACCTGCGCGACGAAACCCTCGATGTGGTGTTAACGCCGCATCCGAAGAAGAAGGCTGTGTTCGCGCTGCGATCGTCCATCCGGCTGCAGGGGCCGATCAGGAAGCCGGCGATTTCGCTGGCGAAAAATCCGTGACGGCGTGACGGTCGTAAATGCAGTTTTAACGTTGCGCCGGCCGTCCTGCCTAACGCCGGATTGATCGCAGTTCACGTCCTTACGACCGTCACGTCGTCACGACCGTCACGACCATCACGGCTTTCAACACGTCTCAATAGCAGCTAACCTTCGCATTTCCGCTCCCGTTTCCATCCCCACCTAATGTCCATCCAATGGTTTCCCGGCCACATGAGCCTGGCGCGCAAGAAGGCGGCGGAGACCATGGAGTTTGTCGACGTGGTCATCGAAGTCGTCGACGCGCGCCTGCCCGAGGCCAGCAGCAACCCGATGATCAGGACGCTACGCGAGCACCGCCAGCGGCCCGCGTTAAAGATCCTCAACAAGGCCGACCTGGCCGATCCCGCGGCGACCAAGGCCTGGCTGGATTTTTACAACCGGCAGAATGGCGTCACGGCGGTCGCGCTGTCCTGCAAGAAGCCAGCCGACGTCGCGCGCGTGACCGGCTACTGCCAGGCGATCGCACCGCATCGCAACGACAACATCAAGCCGCTGCGCATGATGATCATGGGCATCCCGAACGTCGGCAAATCCACGCTGATGAACGCCCTGGTGAAGCGCCGCATTGCCGCGGTCGGCGATGAACCCGCAGTGACCAAGACGCAGCAACGTTTCGACATCAGCCCGGGCATGACAATCACCGACACGCCCGGAATGCTGTGGCCGAAGATCGAATACGAGAGCGACGGTTTCATGCTCGCGGCGAGTCACGCGATCGGCACCAACGAAGTCATGGAAGAAGAAGTGGCCGCGTTTCTCGGTGATATTTTATTGGCCCGCTACCCGGCGCTGCTGACGGCGCGCTACGGCTTCGCTCCCGGCGGCCTGGATGGTCCCGCGCTGGTCACGGCGGTGGCCAGGCGCCGCGGCTGCCTGATCAAAGGCGGCGGCCTCGACCTGGACAAAGCGGCGCTGATTTTGCTGGACGACTATCGCAGCGGCACGCTGGGACGGATCAGCCTGGAGACGCCGGAAACGAGGGCTGCGATGATGGCGGCAGAAGTGGGACTCAGGACGCAGGACTCAGGGAAAAGCAATAGCGGCGCGTGAACGCAGGAGGTAAGGGATGCCGTTTTTGTTTCGTGCCCTTACTAAGTCCTGAGTCCTGCGTCCCGAGTCCTGCCTTTCACGCCGCATCATGAAAGATGATGCCGAGTGTGTGTCGATAGCATCCAAGGCAGCATCGGGTGGCCGTCCGCATCGAGATCCGCGGCTGCGCGTTCCCAGCCGACTGCCGCGACCCGATCCGCCACCAGCGGATCGATCGTCGGTGGCTCCGCCAGGGCAACCCGGCGCTGCGTTGCCGTTTTCATGACGCTTCGCGATCGAGCAGCGACCGCTTGCGCTCCACGCCCCAGCGATAGCCCGAGAGCCCGCCGTCGTTGCGGATCACCCGATGACATGGAATGGCGACGGCGATTGCATTCGCTGCGCAAGCCTGCGCCACCGCACGGGTGGACTTCGGCGCACCGATGCGCGCTGCGACTTGCGCTTTCGAAAAGCGATCCTGCAGGTCGCGCGGCAAGGCGTCCGGATCGTCGCCCAGCGCGATGGCGCAGAGACCCTTGTCGGTCGTTGCGACGAGTATGGAGCCGAGCGAACATTCGCCGACGGCAAAACGGATCGACTCACCCGTGCCGCCGGCATGGCTGTCGCGGTGCAGCACGGCCGACCAGCGTTGCTCTTCACTGGAATAAGCATCTGCGTTAATTGACTCGCTCGTCCTCATGAATCCCATGATAATGCCCCTGTCGATGGCGATGGGCCGATGGCACCATCCGTGAGGTGGATAATGGAGGACGAGGGGCCAGCGGACACTCCGATCCTTGCTTTTCAATTCAGCACAAACAGCCGTGGCCGCGATCCGCCCGTCCAAAGTCGATCGCGCCCGGACGCCCAATAATTTGTTCCCATGATCCAATTGGAACGTCCGCTCAGCACGGCCGAACTCGATCAACTCGAACAGTTGCTCGTTTCGGACATCTTCCATGAGGAGGGGATGCCGCTCGACATGCTGCAGGGGTTGTTTTGCGCGGTGGCCAGCGCACCGGATCTGATCTCTCCCAGCAGTTGGATGCCGGTTGCACTCGGGGACAATCCGGTCTATCAGACGACCGAACAGGCGCAGGAAATCCTCGACCTCGTGATGCGCTTCTACGGCCAGACTGTCCAGGAGCTGGACGATGGGCACGGCATCACGCTGTACGTCTTTCCCGATGAGAACGGCGAGGACGACCTCGCCACCTGGTGTGAAGGTTATCTCGAGGGAGTGGTGCTGTCGGAAACCGATTGGTATGAACACGGAGAGCCGGAGCGGGTGGAAGAACTGCTGTTTCCGTTCATGCTGCTTTCGGGCCGCATGCGCGAGGCGGCCGAAGAATCGGGCGATACCGATACGTTGCCGAGTCCTGAGGAAGAGCGCCAGTTGCGCAGCGAGGCTGCCAACTCGATGGGGGATTCAGTGCGCGCGGTGTATTCCTACTGGCTCGACAAGCGTATCTCCCATGCGCCGATCCGGCGCGATGGCCCCAAGGTGGGCCGCAATGATCCTTGTCCCTGCGGCAGCGGCAAGAAGTACAAAAGCTGCCATGGGAGCAGTGACACGAATTGAGAAGAGCAGGGGACCGAGGACGCAGGACTCAGTAGAGCAACGCGTGTGTTTTGCCCTGTTATGTGCGGTGGCGAACAGAGCGTTTTCGGCCGGTCGGGCATAACTACTGCGGTCGATACCCTCTTGTCCATGTGGCCGCAGCCGGCCGCGACGGTGCCCGCCTTCTCGATGAGTCATACCCTGTATTTCGCGCTGCCGGATGTTCCGAGTGCCGAGCAAACCATCCAGGATCTGCTCCTTGCCCGGGTCGACATACCCAGCATCCACTGCCTGGCCCGGCGTGGCTCGCGGCTGGGCGAGTTCCCGGAAACCAACATTCTGCAAAAAGCCGACATGATGCCCGTCGCCGGCGTCGGATCTGCATTCGGCGGCATGCTGGGCGGAATAGTGGGCGGTTTGCTGGTGTTGTTTCCGCCGCCTGCTTCCGATTTTCATCTCTGGGCGATGCCCCTTGCCGCGATTGTGGGTGCCGCGCTGGGTCTAGGTGTTTCGGCCGTGGCGGGCGTATGGGCACCCAATTCCCGGATCGCTGCGTTCGAACGGGACTTTTCCCACGGAAATATCCTGTTGATGGTGGAAGTGCCGTATTCGCGAAGCCTTGAAATCGTTGAACTCGTGCGGGCGCGGCATCCGACCGCCGTGCTTCCCCAACTTGGTCTACAAACGCCGGCTTCCGGCCTGATCCGATCGTAGTACCCGGGACGGATTCGGCCCAGAGGGCGGATCGCATTGCGCCGAATCCGCTACCATCTGCGATCCAACCAAATGAATCGCAGAGGATGCCAGCCATGGCGCTCAACACCAACAGAATAGAAAGCCTCGTCCGCGAGCTATTGATCGAAATCGGCGAGGACCCGGAACGCGAAGGCCTGGTCAAGACGCCGAATCGCGTCGCGGCTGCGCTGGAATTCCTGACCTCCGGCGTGCGCATGGATCCCGATACGGTGATCAATGAGGCGATCTTCACGCAGGAAACCAACAGCATGGTCATCGTGAAGAACATCGAGGTCTACAGCCTGTGCGAGCATCACATGCTGCCGTTCTTCGGCCGCTGCCATATCGGATACATCCCCAGCGGCAAGGTCTTCGGCTTGAGCAAACTGGCGCGGCTGGTCGACTTGTATGCGCGGCGCCTGCAGATCCAGGAGCGCCTGACCGAGCAGATTTCCCAAGTGGTGATGGACACTATCGGCGCGCAAGGCGTCGGCGTGATGATCGAAGCCAAGCACCTGTGCATGATGATGCGCGGCGTGCAGAAGCAGAACTCTGAGATGATCACGTCCTCCGTGGTCGGCACCTTCCGCGATTCCGCCGCCACTCGTGAAGAGTTCCTCGCCCTGATCGGCAGTCGCGGGAATTAAGAGCTAAGCACACTCTCACCGCAAAGACGCAAAGGACGCAGAGGAAAAGCAGAAACCCGGAGAGCACGCTGGAATTGAAGGGCACGTTGACTATTTGACCGTCGGCGCACGTATCTACCTTTAAATTCGCTTACAGCCCTTCCTTCGCGCCCTTTGCGTCTTTGCGGTGAAGATTAAGTTGGAGTGTCGGAGGCAGGGTCGTTTTTTCGGGCGCCGCGGATGTTCAGGGCGGCGAGGGCGACCTGCAGTGCGATGAGCGCCCAGGCTTCGTCGTACAACCCCATATTACCCAGAGCACGTTGCTGAACAGGAAGCACCAGAAGCCGACCTCCCGCTTGCGTTTGTGCTGTGACGCGACGAGCCAGGCGGCGACGACGGTCGCGACCATGGCAGGCCATTGAATAAGGTCGATATAGTCCATACGTTGATAGCCCGTGACATGTTTAAGGTTATCTGCCAGGGTTAGACCGCCTGATCCGTGCTGGTTCGTTTGGGCGTTGCGCGGCATAAGTCATGTGCAAATGGCGCATGAGTGCAAATTGCCCGCCCGCTTGAATCCTGTCCGGCTGCCGCCATCTAGCTGCCAATACGGAGGCTTTAGATGAATTCGCACAATCTTTCCAACCTGATGTGGGGCGAAGCCCTGTCGCTGCTCGAGCAGGCCGACCGGCTGCATCGTCAGTTCTTCCGCCCCGCGGCGGCACAGGCGCCCGCGTGCATGCGCTGGAGATTCCGTACGGGCGCTTCGCGCGCCGGATCGGCCTGCCCATGCAGGCGCTGACACTTACCAGCAGGAAATTGCAGGAGGGTTGTCTCAAGCTCACATTCAGCAAGAAGGAGTCGACATGAATTTCTGGCCCACGATGCAGGAAATGCTTTCGCCGGAAGATACCGGTAAAGCCGCCAAGGCGGCCGCAGCAGCACACGGCAACGCGGCGCTGAAGCCCTTGCCGGAGGACGCGATCGCGATCGTCCCATTACGCAACGCCGTGCTGTTCCCGGGCGTCATGTCGCCGGTTTCGGTCGGCCGCTCGTCGTCCATAGCGGCGGCGCAGGAAGCGGTGCGCGGCGAGAAACGCGTCGGCTTCCTGTTGCAGCGCGACCCGGAAAAGAACGAACTCACGCCGAACGACCTGCACTGGGTCGGCACGGCAGGCCAGATCGTTCGCTACATCACCAATGAGGGCAACCACCACATGGTGGTGCAGGGACAGTCGCGCTTTCGCGTGCTCGAGTTTCTCGACGGCTGGCCGTTCCTGGTGGCGCGGGTGGCGATCGTCGAATCGGTCGAAGAATCCACGCCGGAAATCGAAGCGCGCTTCCTGCAATTGAAGGAACGCGCGGTCGAGGCGATCGGGCTGCTGCCGAATGTCCCGGACGAACTCGTCGGCGTTGTGCAGGCCATGACGTCGCCGGCGCTCCTCGCCGACATGGTTGCCAACCTCGTGGACGTGAAGAACGAGGAAAAGCAGGTCGTACTGGAAAGCTTCGACGTCAAGCAACGCCTCGACAAGGTGCTGGCTATGCTGAGCGAGCGCGTGGAAGTGCTCAAGCTCTCCAAAGAGATCGGCGACAAGACCCGCAAGGAGTTCGACGAGCGCCAGCGCGAGCACGTCTTGCGCGAGCAGATGCGCCAGATCCGGAAGGAACTCGGCGAGGACGGCGAGAGCGCCGCGGAAATCGACGACCTGAAGAAGGCCATCGAGGAAGCCGGCATGCCGGAAGACACGCTCAAGCACGCGAAGAAGGAACTCAAGCGCCTCGAGCGCATGGGCGAGGGCAGCGCCGAGGGTTCGATGCTGCGCACCTACCTCGAATGGCTTGGCGAGTTGCCGTGGAAAACCGGCGACGCCCCGTCCATCGACATCGCGCAGGCCAGGGCGGTGCTCGACGAGGATCACTACGGGCTGGAGAAAATCAAGCGCCGCATCCTCGAATACCTCGCAGTGAGGAAGCTCAATCCGGACGGCAAAAGTCCGATCCTGTGCTTTGTCGGACCTCCCGGCGTGGGCAAGACTTCGCTCGGCCAGTCGATCGCGCGTGCCACCGGTCGCAAGTTCCAGCGAGTAGCACTTGGCGGCACCCACGACGAGGCGGAGATCCGCGGCCATCGCCGGACTTACATCGGTGCGTTGCCGGGCAACATCATCCAGGCTGTGCGTCGCGCGGAGTCGCGCACCGGCGTGCTGATGCTCGACGAAATCGACAAGCTCGGTGCCGGTGGTTTTCACGGCGACCCGTCCAGCGCGCTGCTGGAGGTGCTCGATCCCGAACAGAACTCCAAGTTCCGCGACAACTACCTCGGCGTGGATTTCGACCTGTCGAAGGTATTGTTCATCGCCACGGCGAACCAGCTCGACACGATTCCCGGGCCGCTGCGCGATCGCATGGAGATCATCCAGCTTCCGGGCTACACGGAGGAAGAGAAGCTCGAGATCGCCCGGCGTTACCTGGTCAAGCGCCAGCTCGAATCCAACGGACTCAAGCCGGAACAGGCGACGCTGACGGACGCCGCGATCCGCACCATCATCGGCGACTACACGCGTGAGGCGGGCGTTCGAAACCTCGAACGCGCCATGGGTGCAGTGTTGCGCTCGGCGGCGATGAAAATCGCGGAAGGCAAGGCGGAAACCGTGACGCTGGATGTCGCGGATTTGCATGCCATCCTCGGCGCGGCCCGGTTCGAAAATGAACTGGCGCAGCGCACGGCGATGCCGGGCGTGGCTACCGGCCTGGCGTGGACGCCGGTCGGCGGCGACATCCTGTTCATCGAGGCGACTCGGGTACCGGGGTCGGGCAAGCTCATCCTCACCGGTCAATTGGGTGACGTGATGAAGGAGTCGGCGCAGGCGGCGCTGACCCTGGCGAAGATGTATATGGGCGAGTCGCTCGACAAGACCGACCTGCACGTGCACGTGCCTGCGGGCGCGACACCGAAGGATGGTCCGAGTGCCGGCGTGGCGATGTTTCTCGCGCTGGCGTCATTGCTGGCGGGCAAGCCGGTGCGCGCCGATGTGGCGATGACCGGCGAGATCTCGTTGCGCGGGCTGGTGCTGCCGATCGGCGGGGTGAAGGAAAAAGTGCTCGCCGCCCTGCGTGCCGGCATCAAGACCGTGATGCTGCCAAAACGCAACCAACGGGACCTCGAAGACGTGCCTGCCGCCGCGCGCGAGAAACTCGAGTTCGTGTGGCTGGAGACAGTCGAGGATGCCGTGCGCTGCGCGATGGGCGTGGAAGTAGCGACGCTTTTTTCGCGGGAAGACAAGAAAGCGGCGTAAAAACTGCAGGGACGAGGGGCGAGGGGGCTAGACCCTGAGGTTTCCCCGCATTTTCATTGAGGTGCGCAAGCGTGTTGAGCTTGCGCCCTCAATGGCGGGATCGCCGCCCAAGGCGTGAGTTGATTGA
>JAYVMZ010000172.1:0-3089 GCA_043758735.1 Betaproteobacteria bacterium | reverse complement strand
AGCATATCGTTGTGTCCGGGCAGGGAGTCGACCGCGTTTGCCGCCACGATGAAATCCGCCGGCGTGACTTGGGTACCCTGGTGCAGATGCTGGAAGAACGCGTGCTGGCCATTGGTTCCGGGCGCCCCCCAGATCACCGGTCCGGTAAGGTAGTCGGCTGCCGCTCCGGAGCGGTCCACGCGCTTGCCGTTGCTCTCCATGTCGAGCTGCTGCAGGAAGGCCGGCAGGTACAACAAGTCTTGGGCGTAAGGCAATACGGCATGGGTCCGATGACCCAGAAAGTCGATGTGCCATAGACCGATCAGGGCCGCCATGGCCGGCAGGTTGCGTTCCAGCGGGGTGGTACGGAAGTGCTCGTCCATCTCGAAGGCGCCGGCGAGCAGCTCCTCGAAACGTTCGAAGCCAAGTGTGAGGGCAATCGGCAGGCCGATGGCCGACCAGAGCGAATAGCGCCCCCCTACCCAATCCCAGAACCCGAATACCCGCTCGGGGATGATGCCGAACGCCGCGGTGGCCTCGAGGTTGGTCGATACGGCGGCGAAATGATGCTCTACAAGGAGCTCGGCGGGCCCGGCCGCAGCCAGTTTAGTGAGCAACCACTCGCGGGCAGAGTTCGCATTGGTCAGGGTTTCTTGCGTCGTGAAGGTTTTCGATGAAATGATGAACAGCGTCGTTTCAGGATCCAGGACCGCAAGCGTGGCGGCGAGGTGCGCACCGTCGACATTGGAGACGAAATGGGCGCGCAGTCCAGGCGAGCCATAGGGACGCAGGGCTGTTGTTACCATCAGCGGGCCCAGATCGGAGCCGCCAATGCCGATATTGACGATGTCGGTAAAAGCCTTGCCGGTGACACCCTTCGCGATCCGGCCGCGGACGCGTTCTGCCATTGCGCGCATGCGTTCGAGGACGTCGCGAACTCCGGGCATGACATCCTGGCCGTCCACCATGACCGGATTCTTCGATCGATTGCGCAGGGCCGTATGCAGGACGGCGCGCTTTTCCGTGACGTTGATGCGCTTGCCTTCGAACATGGCTGCAACCTGGGCCGGGATAGTGGCGTCTTCCGCAAGGGCCAGCAGCAGGCGGCGGGTTTCGGCCGAAACCGGATTCTTGGAGTAGTCGAACAGGATCCCGCAGGCGTCGAGCGAAAACCCGGACGGGCGCTTAGGATCGCGGTCGAACAGGTCAAGGATGCGGGTTTCGCCCATATCGCGGGAATGGGCGAGCAAGGCTTTCCATGTGGGTCGGTCAGTCAGGCGCATGGGAGTGGTCGAGGATCGGGAACCGGGTCAGATCGGATTCTGGACGGGACGTTGCAAAAACAAAAGGCCCCCGGACTATCCCGGGGGCCTTCGAATTGAATCTGGTCGCTGTTCGCTTAGGCGGCCTTTTTCTTGGCGGTCGTGCCGCTTGCTGCGGTGATCGTTGCTTCGGTTGCTTCCGTCACCTGCTTCGTTGCCTTGCTGAATGCATCGTAAGCCTGGTTTGCGGCGGCCATCGCGGACTTCACGGCGGCGACGGCGACATCGGAACCGGCGGGGGCGCTTTTCAGTGCCTTGTCCAAGGCGGTCGTCATGTTCTTGTTCACATCGGCGAAGCGGACTTCGAAGAACTTGCTCAGCTCGGCCTGGGTCTCAGCGACGACGGAATAGATGCTGCGTCCATAAGCAGTAGCTTTTTCGGCGGACGGCTGGGCGAATGAGGTCTGGATTTCGGTTAGTTCCTGCACATCCTTGGCGGCTACAACCGTCTTGGCGTGCTTCACGGTGTCGGCGAAGAGGGCCTTGGCGATTTTCATTTGTATGTCCAACAGCTTTTCAGCACCGGCGACGGTGATCCCGGCGAACTCGACGAATGTTTCGAGGTTTTCCTTATTTGTGACCAACAATTGCTCGGGTACGTTGTACAAGATTCTCTCCTTGGAACAGGTAAAACGATTTAACAGGCGGATGCGGCTCGGAAGTTTGTAAGGCGAGTGCATTTATTGCGATGCAATAAATACCGCCATTTTAGAGGGCTTTGCGCCCAAGTCAACAAAAATTTCCGGCCAATTAAAAATTTCATTGCCGCTTGAAAATAATTATTATTAATCCGTAGTTTAAAACTTTATTTCTGAATGGACGTGGTTGGTATGGGCGCTGTGAGTAAGGCTATGTCAGGGGCGGTAAGATCCCTTGTGCACCCCATCATTCTGGCAATCCTGCTGGTACCGATGGTTGTTGCGCTGTCGATATGGATCGGAGTCGGCTGGACCTATTGGGACGCATGGACATCCGGCATCCAGACGGCTGTGGTGGATCACGCCAGCTTTTCCTGGATGGCCAACTGGGATGTGTCCAGGCTGGCGGCGTGGCTGGCGGCGGCGGTCGTCCTTGTCATGTTGGCCCCGTTCGTGATCCTGACTGCCCTGTTGATTGCGACGGTATTTGCCATGCCGGTGCTGGTCCGCCATGTGGCAAAAAGCAGCTACCCGAACCTCGCGCGGCGCCACGGCGGTACGGTGATCGGCAGCATCTGGAATGCCATGGCTGCAATCTTCCTGTTCACGCTGCTCTGGATCGTGACCTTGCCGCTCTGGCTGCTGGGTCCGCTGGCGGTGTGCCTGCCGCTTGTGTTATCGGCCTACCTGAACCAGCGCCTGTTCCGCTATGACGCCCTGTCGGATCATGCCGACGCGGTGGAAATGGCGCGGATATTTGAAGTAGCGCGCGGGCGGCTGTTCCTGCTCGGGCTCGTCACTGGCGTGATCTACTTCATTCCGCCATTCAACCTGATTGCACCGGTGGTTGCGGCGCTGGCATTCATTCATTTGTGCATGGACGAGCTGGAACGCTTGCGCGCCGCCGACGCGCAGGGAGGAGGGGTGCCCGACTTCGCTGGATTCCCAGAAGACGATACTACGGGATACCGGACCGGGCTTCGCCCATAAGGGACGAGGGGTGAGGAGAGAAGCTGGAAAAAAAGGGGCGGCGCGTTGCGCCGCCCCTTTTTTTTGGCTCATCGTGGAAAAGTGTGGGTAATTGTTGAGGCAAATTGGTTCCGTCACAGACGGGAGATTTGGTCATTGACGGGGTGCGAAAAGCTGGCAT
>JAYVMZ010000171.1:0-19838 GCA_043758735.1 Betaproteobacteria bacterium | reverse complement strand
TTCGACTCACCCATCGGGTGACTCCCGTCAATGTCTCAGAAACCGCAGACTGCCTGATTCTGGAGCAGATAGCACACCGTCAAGTGAGGTTTTTAGGATTATGAAACGCTCAATGGTTTTCCTGCCTTGAGCGTACGTTCTTCGCTGATTCTAGAAAAATATCGGGACGAATGCGAGCGCGGGTGAAAATAAAAACACGGCCCTCCTTCGCGGATCCGTCCCGCAGGCCGTTCACTTCTTGCGCTGGATCGGCACCGCATTGAGCCGTGCCGGCGTCAGATATTGCTGTCGGTAGATTTCGAAGGGCATGGTGTCCGCCGCTTCGATCTGGCGCTGTTCCTCGAGCGATTCCCTCGCCAGCCGGGCGAAACGGCTTTCCACTTCGGCCGGCAACGGGAGGCTCTTGATATAGCCGGCATGGCGCAGCGATTGTGCGAGGGTGAATCGGGTATAGGAACTGCCGTGCCGTTCCTTCATTTCTTCAAGTATTCGGGCGGACGGGACGGGATCGGGTTGATCCAATGCGGCGAGGGCGCTCGCAAGCGCGTCTGCATAGGCGCCACCACCATGGGCGGCGTCGAGGGCCGCAGCGATCGGCTCGCATGCGTCCAGTGTGTGCCGGCTCCATTCGAGCAGTCCCACTTCCTGTCCCTGGCGTTCCAGACGCAGGCCGGGCTCGCGGCCGCGCGCCGCAACGCGGTTCTGGTTGCGGCCGATGGCGGCGATTTCCTCGGCGGTGTCCGGCGGGCTTTCTTCGAGCAGGCAATACAGCAGGAATACGTCGAGCAGCCGGATCGTCGAAGCGTTGATTCCGATCGCACAGAACGGATCGAGATCCATCAGGCGTACCTCGATGTACTCGACGCCGCGCTCACGCAGTGCATGCAGCGGCCTTTCTCCTGGCCGGATGACCCGCTTCGCGCGGATTTTTCCGTAGAACTCGTTCTCGATCTGCAGCAGGCTGGTAGCGATCTGGCGATAGTTGTCGCCGTCCCGGATGCCGATCGCTTCGTAGGGCGGGTAAGGTTTCGTCAGCGCATCGAACAGCGAGGCGCCGTAATTTTCCAGGTTGTTGTAGCTGACCGCGAGCGCCAGTTGCGCGTCGCTCTGATAGCCCAGCCGCCCCATGCGCAGCGAGGTCGCATGCGGCAGGTTGTAAGTGCCATCGGTCAGTTCGCGCAATTCATGTTTGCGGCCTTCGATGAAACTTGCGCACACTGCCGGCGACGCCCCGAACAGGTAGAACAGCAGCCACGCGTTGCGGCGGAAGTTGCGGATGAGGGCGAAATAAGCGTCGTTCGGCTCGCCAATGTCCATCATCGGCCAGATGCTGTCAGGCAGCGAAAAATTGTAGTGAATGCCGGAAATCATCTGCATGCGCCGGCCATAGCGGTACGACAGGCCGGTGCGGTATACCGTCTTCATGCGGCCGACGTTCGAGTTGCCATACTGGCCGATCGGCAGGCTGTCGTCCGCGGGCAGTCCGCAGGGCATGCTCGCACACCACATCATTTCGCCGCCGAGCGCGCGATATACGACCTGGTGGATGCGGGTCAGTTCTTCGAGGCAGGATTCGATGCCGGTGTGCACGCCGGTGATGAGTTCGAGCTGCGACTCGCTGAAGTCGGTGGTGATATGCGGATGGGTCAGTGCCGAGCCCAGCGCCGGCGGATGCGGTGTCATGGCAAGCTTTCCGGCCGGGGTCACGCGCAGGCTTTCCTTCTCGATCCCGCGGCGAATGCCTTTGAGTACGGCAGGCGAAAGGGTGCGCAGTCGTTCCTGGATCTTGTTCAAACGCAGATGCCTCGACGTGAAGGGGGCTGGATTGACGGAATGTGGGCTGGGTCGGTTGGAACCGGGGCGGGCAGCGTGTGCGCTATTTACCGAAAGCCTCGACGACCGCGGCCACGAGCTGGTCCTGGGCCCAGCGCTTTCCATCGGGATCCACGCCGGTTCGCACGATGACCAGCCCGTGTCCGGGGACGACCGTCACATACTGGCCCTTGTTGCCCGCGGTCGTGAATGTACCAGACGGCACGCCCGGCATCTGGTCGAGCAGCCAGAACTGCGCGCCGTAGCCCCACTGGCCGGCAACCGGCGCCCGCGTCGGCGCCGGCGTGCTGAAAAATTTCACCCAGCCCTCGGGCAATAATCTTTTGCCGTTCCAGACACCGTCATTTGCCAGCAGCAGGCCGAAGCGCGTGAGGTCGCGGGCGGTCGTATAGGTCTGGCTCGATCCGACGAAGTTGCCCAGATGGTCCACCTCCATGCGCGTGTGGTACATGCCGAGTGGATGCAGCAGTTCGTCATAGGGGAAGCGCAGGTATTTCAGGTCGTCGCCGAGTTTGTGGCGCAGCTCGCGCAGCAGCAGCAGCGTGTCGTTGTTCGCGTATTTCCACCGTGTTCCGGGCGCGACTTCCAGCGGCGTGGTGGTCACGGCGCTGATCACGTCCTGTCCGCCGAAATAAACGGAGTAAGTATTCGGCCCGCCGCTGTAGAGTCCGCTGGACATCCACAACAACTGTTTATGGGTAATGGCCTGGCGCGGGTCGCCCGGATATTTCCATTCCGGAATGTCGAGGGGCCCGTCCAGGTCGATGACGCCCTGGCTGGAGGCGATGGCCAGCAATGCGGCGGAAATGCTCTTCGAGGTGGACCAGGTGCGGTAGCCGGAATGAATGCCGAATCCCGGGCGATAGCGTTCGGCGACGATCCGGCCATCCTTCACGATGATGACCGCCGTGGTGACGACGCCTGCGCTCTCGCCATAACTCCTGCCGTCGAACGCACGTTCCAGAACAGGTGCCAGCCCGCGCTGGCGCGCGTCGATTCCGCCGGCGGGCAGGTCGACGCGGTCGCCCGCGGGAAAAGGCAGGTTGGCGACTTCAGGGGGCGCGGCATACTGAACGTTCGGCAGTCGCGGAATGTCGCCGATCTGCCATTGCGGCGGCAGCACCGTGCAACCCATGCTGTCGCGAAAAGCCGCGATGCGCACGATCGCTCCGGAAATGTCCGTTGCGGTGACGATCCTGCGTTTTTCGTCGATGACCGGATCGGGATAGCCCAGGCCTTCGACGTCGACCAGTTCGACCTTTTTGATGTCGTCAAGCGGACGTCCGGCGAAGAAATGCGCGGAACAGGTAAACAGGGCGCGATAGCCCGCTACAATCAGGGGTTCCTTGTCGTCCGCGATGCCGGCGGGGCGCTGATAAGGCGCCGCAGCAAAAGCCGGGGCAAACAGCGACAGCAGAATAATCGACAGGGCGATATTGTTTTTCATGCACACGCCTTTATTTGTATTTATTGACTGGCAACACAATCCGGCCGGAAACGGGCCGAAGGATTTGTCGGAGCCGAAGGGTAACATGCAAACCATCGCCTGCTGGGCAGGTCGATTTCGCTGCAAAATAGAAAGAACTCATGCCCCCATTCACACAAGCACTCGTCATTGCCAACGTCGTCGTCTATTTGCTGGAAACGCAGATGGGCAATGTGCTCTTCCAATGGTTCGCCCTCTGGCCGGGTGCCGGACCGGGCCTGGCAATCCTGCCCATCTTCACCCCGTGGCAGCTGGTCACCTACAGTTTCCTTCACGGTGGCCTGATGCACCTCGCGTTCAACATGTTCGCGTTATGGATGTTTGGCGGCGAACTTGAACGGGTATGGGGCGCGCGCCGCGTGGCCATGGCTTACTTTGCCAGCGTCGTGAGCGGCGCGCTGGCGCAGTTACTGGTCGGAGGGATGTTCGGCCCCAGCAGCGGTCCCGTTGTCGGCGCTTCGGCCGGCGTGTTCGGCATCCTGTTGGCCTACGCACTGGTGTTCCCGAACCGCAGAATCGTGCCGCTGATTCCGCCCATTCCCATGCCGGCACGCGTTTTCGTGTTGCTCTACGCCGTGCTGGAACTGGTACTTGGCGTCACCGGCACGCAGGCGGGGGTGGCGCACTTCGCGCACCTGGGCGGATTGCTCGGCGGGTGGCTGGTCTACAAGTACGGTCGCGCGCGCCCGGGGAACTGGCGCGGACTCCGCTAGCATCGCTTTCGGCGACGAGGTGAGAGGTAAAAAAAGGTTAAATCGAAACTTGAGGCGTGTTGGCGCGCGCCGCTTTTACCTTTGACCCTTAAGACCTGTCCAGTAGCGAACGCTACTGGACGTCGATCTCGAACAGTCGAGGTACCTGGGGCACCATCTCCACATCGAAATACACGCGGCCGATTTCGCGTTCGTCCGTCGTCTCGACCTGCAGCTTCCAGTCACCGGGCTGATAGTTGTTTTTCGTGCCGTAGCCGCGGAAGCCCTTTTCGCGTCCGCCGATTATCTTGATGGGAATGGAGTCCTGCAGTTTCCACTTGCCTGTCGCGTCTTTCCAGTACCAGCGCATCAGCACCTGGTGGGAAAAACGCGCGGGTGAAAACAGCCGGAAATAGACGAAGATCCGGTCTCCTGGCTGCGCGAGGAATTTCTGGTCGCCATTGTCCCAGATGCGCCAGAACGGCCGCTCGTGGCTGAGTTTGAACGTATCCTCGCCGCGCTCGGCGTTGTGGTAGACGCCGATGAAACGCAGCGACAGCGGTACCGGTGGAATCAGCCTGACCAGGTAAAGCGACAGAAATACCACCAGCACCAGGCCGAAAGGCATGAGGATCTGCCGGCGTGCCTGCTGCACGCGGTCCGGGGCATGGATGTGAATGCGGCGGTAGATCACAGCCAGCGGCACGCAGCCGACCAGCATCGACAGCAGGAAGACGAACGGCCCAATCGATCCCACGAATACCGGGACGATACCTGCGCAGAACGACAGCAGGCAAAGCCCGAAAAGGGCGAACTTGAGCGACAGGCCAAATTGCGCTTTGAGCCGTTTGGATTCATTGGCCACCAGTAGCGCGGCCAGCACGAGCAGGAATGCGAACGACACGAAAAGCGAGGCGCTCTTGAAGAAGAAAAGCGTGTAAAGGTTGAGCAGCGTGCCGAGCAGGAAGTGGACGAGCGCAGTGCGATACTCGAAGTACCAGCGCTTCGGGGCGGCCATTGTAGCGGTATCGCGGACGGAATCGCCTTCGGCAAAGAACATCTGCATCAGGATCACGGCGATAAGCAGCAGGTACACGGCCTGCTGGATGATTGTCGACCACGCGTCGATGCGGTCGAGCATTGCGATGTCGAATACGAAACCGCCGACGAACGCCGCAATGTCGAAAGCTTGTTCGTTCTTTTCGTAGCGGTGCTTGAGCCGCTGTAACAGGGAGGGGGACGCTGCGTTTAGTGTCATCTTGTCTGTCGGCTGGCGGCTTGGGGAAAGGAGATGTGCCTTTTCGGCGTCGTCGCGTCACGAGGGGTGGCGGCGAATCATGATCTTGCCGGATGAAGGCGGTCAAGCCCGATAGAGACAACGCCGCAGGGAGAATGGTTCGCGCCTCGCATCAGGTTTGGTTTCCCCGGTATTCGGATGGCTCGCCATGGCTGCGATCGCCGCGGATGACGACACGACTACGGCCGCCGACAGCCGTCCTCGCCCCGCAACCGGTGACTCCGACGATATCCAGCGGCGAGGTGCGCTCTTCGCGAAATTCGGGCAGATGGCGGTAGACCAGGTACGGGCCAACGAGGCCGATCGGAACGTCGACGAAGAAGATCACGCTCCAGTGAAAGTGCTCGACGATCAGTCCGCCCGCCAGTGGACCCAGCATGGGACCGATCAGGCCGGGGATGGTGCCGCGAGCGGATGGGTTCCCGGTGACATCGGTTCGGTCAAAGCAAGCTTGCCACCAGGTTGATGGTCAGGGCCAGGATGCCGGTGGAGTAAAAGAACGAAATGACGCCGTGGGTCAGTGCGAGGCCACGGAATGCCCGGTCGGTGATCTGGACGTCGGACACCTGGAACGTCATGCCGATCGTGAAGGAGAAGTAGACGAAGTCCATGTACGTGGGTTTGTCGTCTCCCGGAAACTGCAGCCCCCTGTTCGCCGCCGAGCCGTCGACCACGGAGTAATAGTCGTGGGCATAGTGCAGCGCGAAAATGACATTGATGAACGCCCACGAAAGCACGATGGTCGCGACGACCAGGGCGATCCGCACGATTTTTTCCAACTCCGCGGCATTCCTGATCAGCGGCACCTCTCCGGCGATGGCGACCAGGCTCGCGCTGGCGGCAATCAGGGTCAGAAGCAGAACGATCCACTTGCCGGCATCCTGCTGTGCAGCGATGCGCTTCATCGTGTCAGGCGGGGTACTTCGCAATGCGAAAAGCAGGAACAGGGCGACCAGCACACCCGCATCCCAGGAAAGAATGAAACGCAGCCGGCCCGGTACGGAGCTCAGGCCCAGAAGCAGGTAAACAAGCGCGCCGCTCGCGATGGCTGCGGCCAGGCGCGGGCGCCGCAGGCGGAGCCAAAGAATTCGCACTTCCGCATGATCGATTTTTTTTGCTACCACGTTGGCTCCTCGGTTATCCGATTGCCCATTTAATCAAGTCATTCGCGCCTGAGACTGCGATCGATGCGCAGCCATGCGCACCGCAAACCAAAACCCAAGCAACGTCAGGGCGAGACCGGTCAGCGCGAACGTCCATCCGTAATGCAGGAAACGAATGGCCACACCGCAAGCAGCGACGCCGCTCGCCTGTCCCATGAATAAACAGAAAGCGAAGACGGCGATGGCGGTCCCGCGCATCTGCGGCGCCATTTCCGTGGCCCGCGTTTGCAGCGTGTTATGGAACATGTAGAACCCGAACCCCGCGACGATGAACACCGGGATCGCCGCCTGCCACCACGGCAGCAGCGGCAGTGCCGCCATGCAGCCGAATATCAGCAACCCACCGAGCCGCACGAATCCTTTTTCACCGAGCCTGGCGAGCAGCCATTTCACCATCAGGCTGTAGATCACACCGCCGAGCCCGAACCCGGCAAGCATGCCGCCGATCAGCAGATACGAAAGACCGAAGCGCTCCTTGAGATAGGCGCCCGTGTACGCGAACGCGCCGTAGAACAACCCACCTTCCAGGAATGCGGTAAGCACGACAATGCGCACCCAGGGATCGCCGAGCACGGCAGCATAGTTGCGCCAGACATTGCCATGGGCTTGGGCAGGAGTGGACGCCGCGGGTCGCGTGCGGTGATCGACGGTGAACAGCACGACGCTCACCATCAGGAACACCACGGCCATGACGTCGAACACGCGCCGCCAGCTGATGTACTCGGCGAGCGCGCCGCCCACGGCCGGACCGAGGATCTGGCCCATCAATATAAAACTCAGGAAACGGCCGAGCGTAGCCTGGCGTTTATCGTAGGGTGTGTTGTCGCCGATCCAGGCCAGCGATAGCGGCACGATCGCCGCGGCGCCGATGCCGGTGGCGAAGCGCAAGGCGGCCAGCGCAGAAAGTGTCGGCGCAAACGCGCAGCCGAGCGACGCAGCAGAGGCGATCAGCGTGGCGCCGCCGATCACGCGCAGTTTGCCGATGCGGTCGCCGAGCGGACCGTGGACGATCTGGAACAGCCCGTAGGCTAGCGTGAATGCGGTGACGACGATCGAAGCCGTCGTCGGCGGCACCGCGAAATCTTCCGCGACGTTCGGCAGCAGCGCATCGAAGAGGCGCAGGTTGGCGCCGGAAACGAAAGCGGCGGCGGCGAGGGCGAGGAGGGCGGGAGGCATGGCGGGCGAACGCGCATTCTGCCCGGTCGCGGCGCTTAAATCGACAGAAACCTCGGAGTAGAATCTACTCCCAAGGCTTACAAGGAATTCACCACAGAGGCACAGAGGACGCAGAGGAAGGACAAATACAACAAGCGATCTCGTATTGGAGCTGCTCGTTGGCTGATGATCCGGCAAGGGAATACTGTCAGCAGAGGTCGGTGGGAAAATGTACCGTTATCAATTTTTGGCTTTTTCCTGTTGCTGTTCTTCCTCTGCGTCCTCAGTGACTCTGTGGTGAGCGTCCTGAGGGTGAGCGTCTTTCGCTTTTTAACGGAGGAAACGATGAACGCACAACAGAGTCCCGCTCGCGCGCGCCTTGGCAGCCGGCTGGTCGTTATTGGACTGATCGTCGCCCTGGCAAGCGCCGCGGCGATGGTTTTTTCCGGGGTCGGGTATCGGCTTGATCTCTATCATTTCCGGATCGGATTCGCGATTCTGGGCTGGGCGTTCTGGTTTGCTCTGGCCGGTGCAATCCTGTCGGTGGCCGGTCTTGCCATTGCCGGTGGAAGACCCCGCGGAACACTGATCGCCGCCCTGGCCGGCGTTGCGATCGGTGTAGTGGCGGCCTATGTTCCCTGGAGCTTCAAACAGACAGCCGGATCGCTGCCCTACATACACGACATCACTACCGATACCGCCAACCCGCCGGAGTTCGTTGCTGCCGCGAAACTGCGCAAGCCGGATGACCATCCGGTGGCGTACGACGGGAAGGAAGTTGCGGATCTGCAGCAAAAGGCCTATCCCGACCTTGCTGCCCTGACGACCCCGGCGTCTCGTGAAAAAGTATTCGCAGCAGCAACGGCCGCCATCGCGCAGATGGGCATGCATCTGGTCGAGGCGGACCCGGCGCAGGGCCGCATCGAAGCAAACCAGACCAGCCTGCTCTACGGATTCACCGACGACATGGTCGTGCGCATTGCCACTGAAGCGCAGTCGACGAAAGTGGATGTGCGCTCGAAGTCGCGCGTAGGCCGCAGCGACCTTGGCCAGAATGCGAAGCGCATCCGCATCTTCCTGCAGAAGCTCAAGACGAACCTGGGCTAGAACACCATCGGCTTGTGCTCGTTCAGCGCGAGCCATCCGCGCGCGACGCGG
Organism: Betaproteobacteria bacterium; assembly: GCA_043758735.1. Taxonomy (GTDB): domain Bacteria; phylum Pseudomonadota; class Gammaproteobacteria; order Burkholderiales; family JACQAP01; genus JACQAP01. The sequence goes on along the minus strand of JAYVMZ010000171.1, from coordinate 11,054 downwards.
TAGATGATCCATAACCCGGTGGCAATCCAGATCATCCAGGCGATCGGGATGCCGATCAGCACAATGAACAGCGTCACGAACACCACCCAGCCGATCGCGATCCACAGCGCCGCAAACCAGAACGTGCGGATCTGCCAGCGAAAGTGCGATTCGAGGTAGGTGCCGCGGGTGCCGTGCTGGTAGATGTAGTTGAGGATGACAGCAATGATCGACGGAAAGCCGAAGACGAAGGCACCTACGATGGTGATCGCGCTGGTCAGGCCGATGAAGATGCTCAGCGCATGCAACCCGTAGATGAGGTGGGCGATGTTGACCAGCGAGCCAGGCGCACTGCCGGCGGATGGTTCGATGTCTGCCATGGCGTTCTCCAGGATATCCAAAGGAATTAAACGCTTCGACCCGTTGCCGCCGGGAAGATTCAATCCGCGGCCGGCGCTACCAAGCCGTGAACAGCATCGTTATCACGACTAGCGACATGGCCGCCACGGCGAGCCAGCCAAGGTATTTCAGCCGGCGCTTCACCACGTATCGGCCCATGACTTCGCTACGGGTTGCGATCAGCATCATCACGGTCATGATCGGAACAGCGATGACGCCATTGATCACTGCGCTCCAGAATAACGCCTTGATGGGGTCGATCGAAGTGAAATCGAGCAGCATGCCGCCCAGCGTCGCGAGGGCGATGATCGCGTAGAATTCCCTGGCTTCAAACAGTTTGCGGTCGAGCCCCTGGCGCCAGCCAAAGCTGTCGGCCACCGCATAGGCCGTGGCCCCGGCGAGCACCGGGACGGCGAGCATGCCGGTGCCGATAATGCCCAAGCTGAATAACAGGAAGGAAAAGTCGCCGGCGATCGGGCGCAAGGCCTGGGCTGCCTGGGCGGATGTCTGGATCTGGGTAATGCCTGCGACATGCAGGGTCACTGCTGCGGAAAGAATGATGAAGAAGGCGATCAAATTGGAGAAACCCATGCCGACGTAGGTATCCAGTTTGATGCGCAGCAGATGCCGGCGGGCGTCCTCCGGCGAGCTCGTCAGCAACGACGTGCCATTGCCGGCACGCAGCTCCTCGACTTCCTGAGAGGCCTGCCAGAAAAACAAATAGGGACTGATCGTCGTGCCGAACACTGCGACCACGACGGCGACGAAATCGGGATTGAAGGAAAGGTCCGGCGCCAACGATTGCCGGATCGCGGCGGGCCAGTCGATGTGCACGGAGAATGCGACCGCGACGTAGGCCAGCAACGACAGCGTGAGCCATTTGAGCACGCGTACGTAGCTCTGGTAGGGAATGAAAACCTGCAGCAGCAGGCTTAGTACGCCGAAAATCACGGCGTGCCCGTGTTCGCCGCCTCCGATCACGAGCTGGAGTGCCTCTCCCATTGCTGCGATATCTGCCGCGATGTTGATGGTGTTGGCCACCACCAGCAGGCAGACGATGATCAGCAGAACCCAGCGCGGAAAGAGCCTGCGGATGTTCGCGGCCAGGCCCTCGCCGGTGACACGGCCGATGCGCGCACTGACGACCTGGATGCCGACCATCAGCGGAAACGTGATCAGCGTCGTCCACAACATGTTCAGCCCGAACTGGGCGCCGGCTTGGGAATAGGTGGCGATCCCGCTGGGATCGTCGTCAGCGGCCCCGGTGATCAGGCCGGGGCCGAGCTTGTCGAGCAGGGAATCTTCGTCCTTCTTTTTTTGTTCAGGTTCGCGCATGGGGTCTTTCGGGGGATGCATCCGCGAGCCGAATGGGTGCCGCGCCGTGCCGGCGCCTTAACGCCGGCTGCCGCGAACTGTTGACATGGACTTCATGCGTCTGCGCGCGTCGGCAGCGGCTGGCGGCTGCCGACGCCGGTTATTGCCCGCTCGAGCGTGAGATAAACGACCAGCGTAATTTACAGCGTCAGCGGCTGCGACACCAGCAACCAGCCGACTATCGCGCGTCTCTGCTGCTCATCGCACTTGAGCGGCATCTTTGCGCGGATAAGACTCGCCGCGCGCTAGGTCATCCGGCGTCGGCAGGTCGGACGCGTTCCAGCCCCCGCCCAGCGCCTTGACCAGCAATACGCTGGCGGCCAGCCGACGGTTCTGGATATCCACTGCCGCCCTTTCGTTGAGCAATGCTGTGGCCTGCACCAGCACCACGTTCAGATAGCTGACGATGCCAGCCTTGTACTGGTTGGTCGTCAGCATCACAGACTGGCGCGCGTTCTGCACGGCTTCGTCCTGGATGGCGGCTTCGTCCTCCAGGATGCGCAGCGCCGCGAGGTTGTCCTCGACTTCCTTCAATCCGGTGAGCACCGTCTGCCGGTAACCGGCGACGTTCGCATCATAGGCGGCGATCGCCTGGTCGGTTTGTGCACGGCGCAGACCGCCGTCGAACAACGCTTGCGCCAGGTTCGGTCCGACGGACCAGAAGCGGCTGGGTATGGTCAACAGGTTCGACAGACTGGAGCTCTGAAAGCCACCCGATGCGGACAAAGTAAGCGACGGATAATAAGCGGCCTTGGCGACGCCGATCTGCGCGTTCGCCGCGGCCATGCGACGTTCGGCGGCGGCAATGTCGGGGCGGCGCTCGAGCAGGTCGGAGGGAATGCCGGCCGGAAGCGCCGGCGGCAACGCAGTGAGCCTTGCCGCTGCCATGGTGAAGGTCGAGGCCGGTTTGCCGATCAATGCGGCGATGGCGTGTTCGAGTTGCGCGCGCTGCACGCCGATGTCGAGCGCACTGGCCTGGGTCGTCTTGAGCTGGGTCTGCGCCTGGATCACGTCGACCTTTGCGACGATGCCGGCCGTGTACTGATTCTGCGTCAGGGTCAGCGTGCGCTGGTACGCGGCGATGGTGTCGGCGTACAACTGCTTCTGTGTATCCAGCGCGCGTAACTGAAAGTAGTCCTGTGCCAGTTCCGCCTGCACGGAGAGGCGTAAGGCCTGCAGGTCGGCGGCGCTGGCCTGGGCGCCGGCGGCGTTCGACTCGACAGTGCGGCGCACGCGGCCCCAAAGGTCCAGTTCCCACGAGGCATCGAGCGAAACCGAATAACGGGCGCTCGGTCCGCGCGCGTTCAAATTCTGGTTCTGGCCGACGAAGCCGGAGGGCGACTGCGAACGCGTCACCGATGCGCCGGCGCCGACGCTCGGCAGGTAACCTGCACGCGCCGATTGCACTAGCGAACGCGCCTGGCGGAACTGCGCCGCCGCTTGCGCCAGGTTTTGGTTCGACACGCTGACCTGCTCCACAAGTTCATTGAGCAGCGGATCGTTGTAGGCCTCCCACCACTTGCCGCGCAGTTCCTGGTCGCGCGGCTGCGCTGTTTTCCAGCCTTCCGATTCCTTGAATGCGGACGGCGTTTCCGCTGTGGGCCGCACGTAGTCCGGCCCGACTGTGCAGGCGCTTAAGGCCGCTAGCGCGATAAATCCAAGGCGCAGATCGTGAACCACGGAGGACGCGGAGGACACGGAGGAAAACCAAGCGAGGACGTGGACTGTACGGAATATCATTTCCGTACTTCTCCGTGCTCTCCGTGTACTAAAAGGGTACTCCGACGTGCTGTGCACGTAGGGTATCCGTGGTTCACGATTTATCATGGGGTATCCCCGACGGTGTTAGGAGGTCCGGCCACATGCGTCGCGCGGCGGGCGAAAACGCGTTTGTTCCAGAGGCTGAAGCGGTCGAGATAGAGATAGACCACCGGTGTTGTATACAGCGTCAGCATCTGGCTGACGATCAACCCGCCGACGATCGAGATGCCTAGCGGGCGGCGCAGCTCGGCGCCATCGCCAAAGCCCACTGCGAGCGGAATGGCACCGAGCAGGGCGGCCATGGTGGTCATCATGATCGGGCGGAAACGCAGCAGGCAGGCCTGGTAGATGGCCTGCTCGGGTTTCATGCCGAGCCTGCGCTCGGCATCGAGCGCGAAGTCGATCATCATGATCGCGTTCTTCTGGACGATGCCGATCAGCAGGATCACGCCGATCAGCGCGATGATGCTGAATTCGCTTCCGCAGGCGCGCAAGGCCAGCAGCGCGCCGACGCCGGCTGAAGGCAGCGTCGACAGGATCGTGATCGGGTGCACGAAACTTTCGTAGAGCATGCCGAGCACAATGTAGACGGTGAGCAGCGCGGTGAGGATCAGCAGCGGCTGGCTGTTCAGCGAGTCCTGGAACAGCTTGGCGCTGCCCTGGAAACTACCCTGGATCGACGTCGGCACGCCGATGCGGTTCAACGTGTCGGAGATCGCGCGCGTGGCGTCGGACAGCGCAACCCCGACCGGGAGGTTGAACGAGATTGTCGAGGCAACGAACGGCCCCTGGTGGTTGACCGACAGCGGCGTATTGTTCGGGCCGTAGCTGGAAAACGCGGACAGCGGTATCTGCTTGCCGTCTGTGTTGCTCACGAACACGTCGTCCAGCGCCTGCGGACTTTGCCAGTATTGCGGCGCGGCTTCCATGACCACGCGGTACTGGTTAAGCGCCGTATAGATGGTCGAGACCTGGCGCTGGCCGAACAGGTCGTTCAGGGTCGCGTCGATCGTCCTGGTGTTGACGCCGAGCCGGGACGCCGCGTCGCGATCGATGAGGAGCGACGTCGTGTCCCCCTTGTCCTGGCTGTCGGTATTGACGTCCGCGAGCTGCGGCAACTGAGTCAAGGCTTGGCGGATGCGCGGTTCCCATTCGCGCAATGACCGCAGATCGTCGGCCTGCAGCGTGTACTGGTATTGGGCATTGCCCTGCCTGCCACCCATGCGGATATCCTGCACAGGCTGCAGATAGAGGCTCGCGCCCGGTTCGCGGGCGAGTTTGCCGCGCAGCCGCGCGATCACCAAGTCGGCGGACATCTTGCGCTGATCGAGGGGCTTGAGCGAAATGAACATCTGGCCGCCGTTGCGCTGGCCGCCCCCTGTGAAGCCGATGACATTCTCGACAGCCGGGTCCTGGCGCACGATGTTCATGAAATCGTCTAGCTTCTTCTGCATGGCCTGGAAGGAAATGCCCTGGTCGGCCTGGATGAAACCGCTCAGCCTGCCCGTATCCTGTTGCGGGAAGAACCCCTTCGGGATGTCGATGTAGAGATAGACGTTCAGGCAGATCGTAGCGGCCAGCAGCAGCATCATGAACAGGCTGTGTCGCAGGGCCCAGGCGAGCGAGCGCCGGTAGCCGTTGTGCAGTTTCCCGAATGTGTCCTCACTCAGGCGCGCGAGGCGCCCCGGCTTTTCCGTGGTTGTTTTTCTGCGCAGCAACCGCGCCGCCATCATCGGCGTGGTGGTGAGCGAGAGCACCAGCGAGATCACGATGGCAACCGACAGCGTGACCGCGAACTCGCGGAACAGCCGCCCGATGATGCCGCCCATGAGCAGGATGGGAATGAACACGGCAATCAGCGACAGGCTCATCGACAACACGGTGAAGCCGACTTCACGCGTTCCCCGCAGCGCTGCTTCCATCGGCGGCGTGCCTTCCTCGACCCGGCGCCAGATATTTTCCAGCACGACGATCGCATCGTCGACGACGAAGCCGGTTGCCACCGTCAGGGCCATGAGCGACAGGTTGTTCAGGCTGTATCCCGCCAGATACATGGCGCCGAACGTGCCGAGCAGCGAGACCGGCACCGCAACCGTCGGGATCAGGGTCGCGGATACCTTGCGCAGGAACAGGAAAACGACCATGACGACCAGCGCAATCGAGATCATCAGCGTGCGTTCCACTTCGACCAGCGATGCGCGGATCGTCGGGGTGCGGTCGATTACGACGTTCAGATCGATCGCACTGGGGATTGAAGCGCGTAGATTCGGCAGGGTGGCACGCACGCGGTCCACCGTTTCGATGATGTTTGCCCCGGGTTGCCGGTTCAGGACGAGCAGGACAGCGGGCTTGCCATCGGCCGATCCGGCATTGCGCAAGTCCTGCACGGAATCGACGATCTCCGCGACATCGGTCAGATGCACGGCCGCACCGTTGCGGTAAGCGACGATCAGCGGGAAATATTCCGCGGCTACCTTGGCCTGGTCGTTGGCGTAGATCTGCCAGTGGCGCGTATCGTCTTCCACGATGCCTTTGGGCCGGTTCGCGTTGGCGGCGGCGATGGCATTGCGCACATCTTCGGTGCCGATGCCGTACTTGTGCAAGGCCGAAGGGATCATCTCGACGCGAACGGCGGGCAGCGAACTGCCGCCGACGGAAACCTGCCCGATGCCATCCACCTGGGAGATTTTCTGCGCAAGGATGCTGGAGGCCGCGTCATAGAGCTGGCCACGCGTCATGGTGTCGGAGGTTAGCGACAGGATCATGATCGGCGCGTCGGCGGGGTTGACCTTGCGATAAGTTGGGTTGCTTGGCAACCCGGTCGGCAGCAAGGTGCGCGCCGCGTTGATCGCGGCCTGCACGTCGCGCGCCGCGCCGTCGATGTTGCGGTTCAGCTCGAACTGCAGGGTAATGCGTGTCGAGCCGAGCGTGCTCTGCGACGTCATCTCGTTGACGCCGGCGATGCGGCCCAGCGAACGTTCCAGCGGCATGGCGACCGTGGCCGCCATGGTTTCCGGACTTGCGCCCGGCAGCGACGCCTGCACCGATATCGTCGGGAAATCCACTTGCGGCAAAGGCGACACCGGCAACAGCCGGAATGCTATGACGCCGGACAGGGCGATGCCGAGCGTGAGCAGCGTCGTGGCAACCGGGCGGTGGACGAAGAAATCCAGGAATTTCACGGTCGCGCACTCCCGGTTTGCGGTTCGTCGGCGGGCTTGCGTGGACGCTTTGCGCCGCGGCTCGCCAGCCGGTCGAAGGCAAGATAGATCACCGGCGTCGTGAACAACGTCAACGCCTGGCTGAAGATCAGGCCGCCGACCATGGTGATGCCGAGGGGATGCCGCAGTTCGGAACCGACGCCGCTGCCGATCATCAGCGGCAACGCGCCGAGCAGCGCGGACAGCGTAGTCATCAGGATCGGCCGGAAGCGCAGCAGGCAAGCCTGGTGGATTGCTTCACGCGGGCTCTTGCCTTCGTTGCGCTCGGCATCGAGCGCGAAGTCGATCATCATGATCGCATTTTTCTTGACGATGCCGATCAGCAGGATGATGCCGATGATGGCGATGATGCCCAGGTCGGTGCGCGAGAGCATCAGCGCCAGCAGGGCGCCCACGCCGGCCGAAGGCAATGTCGAGAGGATCGTGATCGGATGGATGTAGCTTTCGTACAGCACGCCAAGCACGATGTACATGGTGACGATCGCCGCGAGGATCAGCAGCAGCGTGTTGTTCAGCGAAGACTCGAAGGCCAGTGCGGCGCCCTGGAAGCTGGTCTGCGTGCTGGCCGGCAGGCCGATGTTTTCTTCCGTCGCGCGGATGGCTTTCACCGCATCGCCGAGCGACGCATCCGTCGCGAGGTTGAAGGAAATCGTGACGGCGGGAAATTGTCCAAGGTGGCTGATGGACAGTGGCCCCGTCCGTTCGACGATACGCGCCAGCGCGGACAAGCGCACCTGTTGCCCGTCGGCGGACGTGACATAGATGTCGTTGAGCGAGGTCGGACCGTTCTGGTAGGCCGGGTGGACTTCGAGCACGACACGGTATTGGTTAGATTGCGTGAAGATGGTCGATATCAAACGCTGCCCGAAAGCGTTGTAGAGCGCGTTGTCCACGCCGGCCGGCGTGACGCCGAGACGGGCGGCTGTGCTGCGGTCGATATCGACGTAGGCCTGTAATCCCTGGTCCTGCAAATCGCTGGCCACGTCGGCAAGCTGCGGCAGCGCCCGCAGGCGCTCGACGAGTTTCGGCACCCAGATGCTCAGGTTGTTGCCGTCGGCATCTTCCAGCGTGAATTGGTACTGGGTGCGGCTGACACGGTCTTCGATGGTCAGGTCCTGCACCGGCTGCATGTACAGCGCAATGCCTTCGACCTGCGCGAGTTGCGGCTGCAGCCGGCGGATGACGCTGGTGGCATCGATGCCGCGCACCTTCAGCGGCTTGAGGTTGATCAGCATGCGGCCGCTATTGAGCGTCGCGTTGGTCCCGTCCACGCCGATGAAGGACGACAGGCTTTCCACTGCCGGGTCCTGCAGCACGACTTTCGCCAGTGCCTGCTGGCGAATCGCCATGGCGGTGAACGAGATGGATTGCGGGGCCTCGGAAATGCCCTGGATCACGCCGGTGTCCTGCACCGGGAAGAAGCCTTTGGGCACGAACAGGTAGAGCAGGACGGTCAGCGCCAGCGTGCCGACCGCGACCAGCAGCGTGGCGGCCTGGCGGTCCAGCACCCAGTCGAGCATGCGGCCGTAGCGCGCGATGACGTTGTCGAAGAAGCGGCCGCTGACGCGGTAGAAACGGCTTTGCTTCTCCTCAGGCGTATGGCGCAGCAACCGCGCGCACATCATCGGCGTCAAGGTCAGAGACACGAGTGCGGAAATCAGGATTGCCACCGCCAGCGTGATAGCGAATTCCCGGAACAGGCGGCCGACCACGTCGCCCATGAACAGCAGCGGGATGAGCACGGCGATCAGCGAAAACGTAAGCGAGATGATGGTGAAGCCGATTTGTTCGGCGCCTTTGAGCGCGGCTTCCATCGGCTTCATGCCTTCCTCGATGTAGCGCGAAACGTTCTCGATCATCACGATGGCGTCGTCGACCACGAAACCGGTGGCGATGGTCAGTGCCATGAGCGTGAGGTTGTTGATGCTGAAGCCGGCGAGGTACATCACACCGAAGGTGCCGACCAGGGACAGCGGCACGGCCACGCTCGGGATGACGGTGGCGGCCACATTGCGCAGGAACAGGAAGATCACCATTACGACCAGTCCCACAGCCAGCATCAGTTCGAATTCCACGTCCTTGACGGACGCGCGGATTGTGGTGGTGCGGTCGGTCAGCAGCGCCACTTCCACCGAGCCCGGCAGGGTCGCCTCCAATTGCGGCAGCAGTTTCTTGATGCGATCCACCACCCCGATGACGTTGGCGCCCGGCTGGCGCTGGATGTTGAGAATGATGGCGGTCTTGTCGTTGGACCAGGCGGCAAGGCGGATATTTTCCGCATCGTCGATCACATCGGCCACGTCGGTCAACCGGATCGGTGCGCCGTTCTTGTAGGCAATGATCAGGCGCTGGTATTCCATCGCCGACTTGAGCTGGTCGTTTGCATCGATGGTGGAAGCGCGTGCGGGCCCGTCGAAACTGCCCTTTGCCTGGTTGACGTTGGCGTTGCCGATCGCGGTGCGCAGATCCTCCAGGCTCATGCCGTAGGCCGCGAGCGCTTTCGGGTTGGCCCGGATGCGCACCGCCGGCCGCTGGCCGCCGGACAGCGTGACCAGCCCGACACCGGGCAATTGCGAAATCTTCTGCGCGATGCGCGTGTCGATCAGGTCCTGCACTTTCGGCAGCGGCAGCGACGTCGACGTAATGGCCAGCGTCAGGATCGGCGTGTCGGCGGGATTGACCTTGTTATAGATCGGCGGTGAAGGCAGGTCCGCCGGCAGCAGCGAATTGGCCGCGTTGATCGCGGCCTGCACTTCCTGTTCCGCGACGTCCAGCGAAAGCGCGAGGCTGAATTGCAGCGTGATGACCGATGCGCCGCCGGAACTGGTAGACGACATCTGGTTCAGGCCCGGCATCTGGCCGAACTGGCGTTCGAGCGGCGCCGTGATCGACGACGTCGTCACGTCGGGACTCGCGCCCGGATAGAGTGTCACGACCTGGATGGTCGGATAGTCGACTTCAGGCAGCGCCGACAGCGGCAACAGCCGGTAGGCGACGATGCCCGAAAGCAGGATGGCGACCATCATGAGCGAGGTCGCCACCGGCCGCAGGATGAATGGACGCGACGGATTCATGCGTCGCGCACGCTAACTGCTGGAGGCGGGCGGCGCATCGCCATCGCGCTGGCGGTGGCCGCGTTTCTGTTGTGCGCCATCCGTTGGCGCCTCCGCGGCAGCGGCATTGCGCTCCCCGACTTCCACGTGGGCGCCTTCGCGCAGTTTATCGGTGCCGTCGGTGACTACGACGTCCCCCGCCGTGATGCCGGAGTCGATCGCGGCAATCTCGCCTTCGGTCGAGCCGACCTTCACCGGCCGCACGCTGACGCTCTTGTCTTCCTTGACGACGTAGACGAACGTGCCCTGCGTGCCGCGCAGGATGGCCGCCGCAGGGATGAGAATGGCTTCGTGCTTCACGTCGAGCAGCATGCGCGCGTTCACGAACTGGTTCGGAAACAGGCCGGAGTCTTCATTGTCGAACTGCGCTTTGAGTTTTACCGTCCCGGTCGTCGTGTCGATCTGGTTGTCCACCGTTAGCAGCATTCCTGTCGCGAGCTTGACCTTTCCCGCGCGATCGTAGGCTTCCACCGTCAATTTCTGGCCGGCGTGCAGTTTCTTCATGACCGCGGAGATGTTGTCTTCCGGCAACGTAAACACCACGGTGATCGGCTTCAGTTGGGTGATGACGACGATGCCGGTGGTGTCTCCCGTGTGGACGATGTTGCCCACGTCGACCTGGCGCAGGCCGAGCCGCCCGGTGATCGGCGCGGTGATGCGCGAATAAGTCAGTTGCAGCTTGGCGCTGTCGATCTGTGCCTGATCGGCTTTCAGCGCGCCTTCATATTGGCGCACCAAAGAGGCCTGCGTATCGAGTTGCTGCTTGGCGATCGAATCCTGTTCGAACAGCACGCGGTAGCGCTCGAGGTCGGCCTGGGCATTTTTGAGCAGGGCCTGGTCCTTGGCCATGGTGCCTTCGGCCTGCGCCAGCTGGACCTGGTAAGGACGCGGATCGATCTGGGCGAGCAGGTCGCCCTGCTTGACGGCCTGGCCCTCACGGAACATGACCGCGCTGAGTTCGCCGTCCACATGGGTCCTCACGGTCACGGTATTGAGGGGAACGACCGTGCCCAGACCGTTGAGGTATAAATTGATATCGCCGGAGCGGGCCGCGGCTGCCATGACCGGTTGCGGCCGGTTCATCGCATTCATGCCGGCCTTGCCGCCGGCTGGCTGCGCTCCGGCCAGCTTCGCGCCATCGGATTTGGCAAAAATGAAATAAGCGGTCCCGCCAAGTGCGCACAGTACCAGCAGCCATACCCAGGTG
>JAYVMZ010000170.1:0-11987 GCA_043758735.1 Betaproteobacteria bacterium | reverse complement strand
TCCGTGTCGAGGATCGGCTTCGCGAAGAACTTCGCGTTCGGGGCGTCGGCGAAATACTCCAGCCAGCCTGAGGAATCGACGACGTTCACATCCGGTCCTCATCCCGCGCTACTTTGGTATCGATCCCCCGCAAGAAGCCGCGCATGGCCTTCATGCCATGCACTGGCACGAACTCGGCCCTGCCTTCATAGACGATGACCTCGATCTTCTGGCCGGGTCGGATGCCCAGGGCGTCGCGTACCGGCTTGGGGATCACGACCTGATATTTTTCGGAAACGGTCACTGTCGTCATACGGTCACCTCATCGATAGGGATTTTGTAAAGCGTAGGGATATCGTCACCGGGCGTCAAGGCCGGCAATTAGAGAGCAGTCAACTAGAAACCAAAGCGTCCTCATCTCTCACCCTTCTCGCGCAGGGAGAAGGGTTTGCCATGGCGATAGTCGGCGTTACGCCTGTTCGTTTGGCAGGCAGCATTTCTTGTGCTTCTTGCTGCTGCCGTAGGAGCCCGCATATCCTGCCGTCATGATGATGTTGCGGGAATCGTCCCGTCGGGGTCGCGATACAGGGCGAGAGTGAGTTCCAGCCGCCCGCCGACTGCGTTCCGAAGGGAGTCAGGTGCAACGACTTCCACGTCCGGTCCGTGCTTGAGGATGTCCATGACCAGTTCGCGGTCGTCGCGGTAAGGAATGCGCAACTCGTAGCGACCGTCCGTCAGGTATTGGCCGACTTGCTCCGGATGCCAGCGCTCGTGGGCGACCCATCGCGCACGCTCGGGGCTGAAGCGCAGCACCGCGGTCTTGTTTGCTTTGCCGGCGAAGATGCCGTAGGCGCTGGCAAAATGTTGGTCCAGGTCCGCGTCTGAAACGGCATCGGCCGCCTCATCCAGTTCGTGCGCGTCGCGCACCCGGTCCACGGCAAAGCTCCTCAGCCCTTTTCTCAGATCGCACCAGCCGTCGAGGTACCAGTTGTCGCGGTAGTGGACGATCCTCTGGGGGGAAACGATGCGCTCGGTGACCTGGTCGCGGCTCCTGCCGTGGTACACGAGACGCAACTTTTTGCGCTGCAGTGTGGCGCCCGCGAGGACGTGAAACCATTCTCCAGCGGGGCGGGAGGCCATGCCGAGTACGCGAATGCGCCTTGCGGCTTCCGCGAGTCCTAGCCGCTTGTGCTCGAGCAACTCGGTGACGCGGCGTGTAAGAGGCGCGAGGTGCTCGCCGAGCAGTCCGGGTTCGAGACTTTCAAGCAGCCGGTCGAAGACAAGCAGCGCCTGGAGCTCTTTGGCGTTGAACCACAGCCCCGGCAATTCGTAGGTGCCCCCGTCTGCGTCACGCCGGTAATAGTAGCCACCGAGTGCTTCGTGCCATTCGATCGGGGCATTGAGTTGATTCTTGAGAAGCCGGACCAGGCGATAGACGGTCGGTTCGGAGCATCCATCCAGGCGCGCCATGAGATCCGCGCGTGAAATCGGCGTGCGCCGGTCGCGCAGAATCTTGTGCAGGTCGTAGATGCGGTCGAATTTGTCCACTCAGCGCAGATTGTCCGGCTTTAGCGCAAATTTTCCTCGGTGTAGAGCGACAGTTCGATCAGACGGTCGAGCAACTGGTCGGAGGGCAGGCCGGGAAAATTCTTCTGCACCATCTCCTTGGCGTAAAGCCGCACCAGGTAACGCAGCTTGAGCGCCTTGGCGCGCGCGGCGTAGATATAGTCGCGGTGGCCGCTGTTGACCACGATCACGTTCTGCTCGGCGTCGAAGCGCGAACGCCAGAGCTTGCCCGGCGCGTGTTCCAGCGTATAGCCGGGCAGTCCCTGGCGCCCGGCGGGGCGCGACTTTTCCTCCGGCAGGAAACTGTCCGTAACGGTGACCAGCGCTTCGGCCTCGCACAGGGTTTCGCCCTTGGCGGGCGCTCACGCCGAGACGAACCAGGCAGGGTTCCTGGGGCGCGGTGTAGGTAACGAATTCCGCCGCCGTGTTGTCGATGCCGCCGGCGCCGTCGAAGATGCGCCATGCGAATTCGACGCCGCTCTCGATGGGGCGGCGGTTGGCATCGCGGGCCAACGCGCGCAGGGTGCGCGATGTACCCACCGCGAGCGTACACACCGCGGGCGCGATGCGAACGTTTTGCAGCGGGCCGGCATACTCGAAAAACTGCTTTTGCCTGGGGCTCACGGCTTCTTCACCTTCCGCGGCGATCGGCATGCCCTCCGGCGGCGAATCTTCCGGGCGCGCGGTGCTCTCCCCAGCGACGCCTCGCTGTCGCACGCTCACATCGAACCACTCGTATTCCTCGGAAGGCAGTGTAAGCAGCGCTTCCCGAAACGCGCGCTGGATCGAGCGCAGCGTGTCGCGGCTCATGCGCTCCTCTTCCGCGCGCTTGTGCTCGTTGATGAGTTCCAGCAACCGCGCTGCCAGTGGCGAGAGCGCTGTTGCGAATGCTTCCAGCGCGGCATCGTGAATCACCCCGGTGCGCGTGACCGGCGTCAGATTGAGGTAAGGGACATCGACGATGCCTTGCAGATAACCGTCGCTCCAGGGAGATTTGCGGAAGGCCTCGAGTTCGGCGAGCGAACCCAAAATGCGCGTTCCCGAGCGGTACAGGCCGACTTCGTTGGCCGGGTCGGGCGGATTCAGATATAACTCTGCATAGATTTCGCCGCCCGCCGTCGGCAGATGATGCAGCAGATCGCCGGTGAACTGGCGCGGCTCGACGTTGAATTCCTTGCGCGCATTGCGATCGATCACTTTGACCCGTACGCCGGAGTGACGGATGCGCTCGCGCAACTCCGAGGCCAGATACCACTGTATCTTCTCCCCGGAAATCTGCCGGACGCCGGGCAGGAGCGGGCCGATTTTCAGGCGCGTGCCCGGTTCGGGCGCCAGAACCTGGCGCCGGGTGACCTCGTAGCCCGGATCGCCTTTGCGCATGTGCATTTCATGCACGGCGTCATCGGCGCCGCCCGCGCTCATCGCCAGCGCTTCGCCCACGGTCCAGAACGAGAGTAAGCCGATGCCGAATTCGCCCTGGATGCCTTTGGCCCCCGCGGACTTCAACTGACGTTTGATGGAATCGCAGATGTGGGTGGCGACATAGCGAAAATCGGGCGCGCCCTCGTCGTTTCTGCGCACCCCGGCACCGTCGTCTACGACAGTGAGAAAATGTTCTCCGCGTTCGCGGGAACGGGTGATGAGGACGTTGCGCGCTCCGGCGTCGATGCTGTTTTCGACGAACTCGGCAATCGCCTTCAAGGGATTGTCCTGCGACAGAGCGATGATGGTGATCGCGTTCCAGTCGTCGCCGATCCGCAGCTTCCCGCTGCCGGAGAGTTTCGGTCGGCCCGCGCTCGCGGCGGCCTTCGCTCGGCGCGTGACGGCTCCGGTCACGGCTCGACGCCCGGATTCCGGGCTCGGCGGCGCATGTCCGCCAAGCGCTCGCTCAATTCAGCCATGATCAGTTCGATTTATCTTTACGCAGATTGGGTGTGTATGGCGAGAGGGGCTCGTACGCCGATTGCGAAGTTGACCTGGAATCGGGATGCCGGCCGTCAGTGAGTACGTGGAATTTACCATTTGCGCGCATTTCCTCGAATCGGCGCACCACATAAAAGCGTTGTCGTACTCGCCGCACATTGTCCGGCCGCAATTGATTTACCAAATCTACGTTAAAAGTCGCACGCCCGAATCCGTGCGCGGCGACCGCCAAGCCGCCGAAGACGAGATAGCGGGCCCGCGCGTCATTCAATCCCCGAAGGATGGCTTCGAGACTGGCGAATTTCATGGTCCGGCCATTATGGTCGCAGGCCCGTAAAAACAAAATGGACGACCAGTCGGCCGCTCGAATTTTTGAGGTTCTGGAACTCCCTCGCCTCGGGCGGGACAAGGGAACACTTGAAGCGTAGAAGAAGGGGAGTCGACGGCGCTCTGCTACTTATGCTTCCACTCCGGGTGTCGTTTCTGCATGAACGCATCAATACCTTCGCCAACATCTGCCGCCATCATATTGCAGGCCATGACGTCCGCGGCATGTTCGTAGGCCGCTTCCATGCCCATCTCGATCTGCTTGTAGAACATCTTCTTGCCGGTGGTCACGGCAACCGACGATTTCTTGATGATGGCATCGGCGAGGGCTGTGACTTCTGAATCGAGTTTGTCCGCCGGCACGACGCGGTTCACCAGGCCGCGCGTCTTCGCCGTCGCGGCATCGATGAAATCGCCGGTCAGGAGCATTTCCATGGCTTCCTTGCGCGAGACGTTGCGGCCAAGGGATACGCTCGGAGTCGAGCAGAACAGGCCGACATTGATGCCGGAAACGGCAAAGCGCGCGGCGTCAGAGGCGACCGCGAGGTCGCACTGCGCGACCAACTGGCAGCCCGCCGCGGTGGCGATGCCCTGCACGCGCGCGATCACCGGTTGCGGCAAATGCAGGATCTTCAGCATGACGTCGCTGCATTGTGCGAACAATTTGTCGTAATAGGCCTTACGCGGGTTGGCGCGCATCTGTTTGAGGTCATGGCCGGCGCAGAAAGCCGTGCCGGTTCCGGCAATGACGACCACGCGCACTGATTCGTCCCGCGCGATTGCCTCGAGCGTCGATTGCAATTCGGTCAGCAATTCCTCCGAAAGCGAGTTGTACTGCTTGGGGCGATTCAGCGTGACGGTGGCGATGCCGCCGGCGTCGTGACGCAGCAGGATCGGTTCGTCGCTGGCTTGCAGCGCAGTTGCGGTGGCAGGCATGACGGGCACTCCGCTAGGTGAAGCGTGAAGCCGGAATTATAGGCGCTGCGGGGGTATTTTTGTAGCGTCCGCGGGCCGGCTTGCCGCGTAAGCCATGCGGTCCGACAGGGTGCTCCTGTCGGCGTGTTCGTCCAGGAAGCGTTCGAAAGCTGCGGCTTCCAGCGGCTTGCTGAACAGGTAGCCCTGGATTTCGTCGCAGCCGTAGGCATGCAGGAAGGCGAACTGGGATTCGGTTTCCACGCCTTCTGCGACGACATCGAGCTTCATGTTGTGCGCCATGGCGATGATGCTGCGCGTGATCGACGCGTCGTCGCGGTCGTCCGGCAGGCCGCGGATGAAGGAGCGGTCGATCTTGACGCAATCGATCGGGAAGCGCTTCAGGTAGGCGAGCGACGAATAGCCGGTGCCGAAATCGTCGATTGCGATGCGCACGCCAGTATCGCGCAAGGCTTGCAGCAGCTTTATTGAGCCTTCGGCGTCGCGCATGACCATGCTTTCGGTGATCTCGAGTTCCAGGTTTTGCGCGGGGAAACTGGTGCGCCTGAGCGCCTCGCTCACGCGCAGAGCGAATCCCTGGTCGTACAACTGTCGGACAGAAAGATTCACGGCGACGCGCAGGCTTTCATGGCCGGCTTCGCGCAGCACCTGTGCCTGGCGGCAGGCTTCGGTCAGCACCCAGTCGCCGAGCGGTACGATCATGCCGGTCTCCTCGGCGATGGCGATGAACGCGCCTGGATGCATCACGCCCTTCTTCGGACTGTGCCAGCGCACCAGCGCCTCCATGCCGGCGACTTTGCGCGTGGCGACCCGCATCTTCGGCTGGAAATGCAATGTGAATTCGCTGCGCTCGAGCGCGCGTCCCATCGCCGACTCGATCGACAGGCGCTCGCGCCCGTGTGCGTCCATGTCGGGCGAGAAATACCGGAAACCGTTCTTGCCGGATTCTTTCGCGCGATACATGGCGACGTCACCGTTGCGTAGCAGCGTCTGCAGGTCGGTGCCGTCGTGCGGGCAGGTGCTGATGCCGATGCTGGCCGTGATCAGGAATTCCTGTTCGTCGATGATCAGCGGCCGCGACGTCGCTTCGAGAATCTTGTTGGCCACGGCGCTGACGGCGTCGATGCTGGAAGCGTCCTGCATCAGTATGACGAATTCGTCGCCGCCGAGCCGCGCCAGTACGTCACTGTCGCGCAGGCAGGTGCGCAGCCTTCCCGCCACCTGCTTGAGCAGCTGGTCGCCCGCTTCGTGGCCGATGATGTCATTGATGTTCTTGAAGCGGTCGAGGTCGACCACCATCAGCGCGGACTTGAGTCCCTGGCGCCGGCTGGTCGCGATGGTATGTTCGAAAGCACGCTGGAAGTGTGCGCGGTTGGGAATACCGGTCAGCTCGTCGTGATAGGCCAGGTACTCGATGTGCTCCTCCGCGCGCTTGCGGTCGGTAATGTCGCGGATGATCAGGCTGGCGCACAGTTCGCCGGAGCGGTCGCTGAACGTGGTCGACGACGCTTCCACCGGCACCCAGCCGCCGTCCTTGCGGCGCATTTTCAATTCGCCGCGCGCCGCCCCCTCGCGTCGATGCTCTTCCAGCAGTGCCGCAACGCGCGGATCGTCCGGCTCGGTCAGCCCGGCCCGCCCGAGTTCACGCAGCTCGTCTTCTGTATAACCCAGCAGCCGGCATGCCTCCGCATTGGCGGAAAGGATGCTGCCGTCGGGCCGCATCAGGAATACCGCGTCGATGCTGTGCTCGAACAAGGCCTGGTAGCGTGCTTCGCTCTCGCGCAGGGTGTCGGCCAGCGCGCGCTGTTCGGTGATGTCTTCATTGACCGCCACACCGCCGACGATTTCACCCTCGGCCGAGACGATGGGGGCCGCCGAGTGCAGGATGGTTTTGCGGCTGCCGTCGAAGCACTCGATGTCCACCACTTCGTTGCGCGGGGATTCGCCGCCCGCGAGTGCGCGCGCCATGCCCCAGTCGGCAGATTTGAGCGGCTCGCCGGTATCCCCGCGCCAGCCCCTCAGGTCCGCGAAGTGCTGCACGCCTTTCGCGCGTGAATCTCCCCATATGCGCTTGCTGGCGGCGTTGCCCAGCACCAGTCTGCCGTCGCGGTCGGCGACCCAGACGCCGACCGGCAGCGCATCGAGCACCTGGCGCAGCATCTGCTCGCTGCGCGCGACCGAGCGCGCGAGCTCGTTGCGCCGGCGCAGTTCCTGCATCAGCAGCAAGGTGAGCACGGCCGTGGCCAGGGTGAAGCCAATCAGGATCGCGACCGTGACCCTTTTTTCCTCGCGCCAGCCGACCAGCACGTCATCCTCGCTCAGGCCGACTTCCACCATCAGCGGCGCGTCGGTGACCTGGCGGGCGCTGTAGATGCGCGCCACGCCGTCCACGGCGCTGACGTTGCGCGAAGTGCGCGCCCCGCGGTTCGCCGCCAGGCCCTTCAAGGTCAGGTTGCCCCCGGTGGGCATGCCCAGCCAGGAAGGAGCGTCCGGCACGCTGGCGATCAGTTCGCCGTCCTCGTGCATGAGGCCGATCGTGCCGTCGCGACCGACGTCGATGTCGTCAAAGATTGCGCGGAACGCGGCGGGCTCAAGCGCCACGCCGATGGTGCCGGCGAAACGGCCTTCGCCGTCGTCCAGCCGCCGGCTGGCGACGATGAACCATTCGCCGCTGTTGCGGTTGACGATCGGCTTGCCGACGTAGAGCCGGCCGGAATGCGAGCGATGCCAGTTAAAATATTCGCGATCCGAATAGCTGCGCGATACCGCCGGATGAACGTCTGAATCGTGCACCAGCATGCCGCGCGCGTTGAGCACGAAGAGCGTGCGGGCAGCGGGCAGTTGCGCGATTTTTTGCGCGAGTAGGGCGTGCATGCCGGCGCCGGCGGGATCGCGCAGGGCCGGAACCCGCTGCCACAGGTCGGTCGAGCTGCGCAACGCCGCATCCACCGATTGCAGCATCCGGGCTGCGCGCTGTCCGACGATCTGTGCGAGGTTGCGCGTGGTGCGCTCGGCGTCCCTCAGGCTGGCATCGCGCGATTTGGCCAGACTGAAAAATGCGAGCGCGAAGAGGGTGACGATCAGCAGGGCGGCAAGCCCCGGGATCAGGTAGAGCAAAAGGCGCTCGCGTGCTCGCGGGCGGTCGATGAGGGCCGGAGGCTGGGGCGTCACGGAGATCGCGGTGAGGTCACTGCGTGAAGTGTACCCCGGATGCCCCGTGCGGGCGAAGCGATCGGGGACCCGCGCCCGGGCCGGTCAGAAATTCGGCTTGGGCGTGGTCTCACGGTAGCGCGCCACGCTGGCCATGATTTCGCTGCGGGCTTCGGCCGGGCCGAGCCAGCCGTCGATTTTCACCCATTTGCCGGGTTCGAGATCCTTGTAATGCTCGAAGAAATGCCGGATCTGCGAAAGGCGCTCTGGCTGCAGGTCGTCGGGCTTGTGCCAGTGCTTGTACATCGGCAGGACCGAGTCGACCGGGACGGCCAGCAACTTCGCATCCCCGCCGGCTTCGTCGGTCATTTTCAATACACCGATCGGCCGGCAGCGGATCACCGCACCGACGTTGACCGGGAAGGGGGCGATCACCAGCACGTCCACGGGATCGCCGTCGTCGGACAGCGTTTGCGGGATGTAACCGTAGTTACATGGGTAGTGCATCGCGGTCGTCATGAAACGATCGACGAACAGCGCGCCGGTCTCCTTGTCGACTTCGTACTTGATCGGGTCGGCGTTCATCGGGATTTCAATGATCACGTTGAAATCGTCGGGAAGGGCGCGCCCGGGCGGTACGCGGTCGAGGCTCATGGCAAGGTCTTCGGAAGTGGGTTCACGGCTACTGTACACCGCCGGCATAGGCGGCGCGACCGGAGCGCGGTAAACTGCCGCGGCAGATGGCGCGACGCCCCGACAGGGACCGGGGTCGCCGCAAAACGTGAGACTGCGGTGACTTTGGACAGGGCGGTTCGGATGGAAAACAATGAAACGAATTCTGCCTATGGCAACGAACAGCTTCGCCGCCGCTCGCTGATCAGTGAGATCAAGCGGCGCGACAGCCGCGACGCAGCGAAGCTGCTGATGGCGGAGTTGCCAATGGTCGCCGGCCAGGTGCTGCTCGAACTCAATCCGGGGCAGGCCACCGCGATTCTCGAGCGCTTTTCTGAGGACTTCGTCGCCAGGGTCCTCGCCAGCGTCCCGGCGGAAATTGCACGGCAGTGGGCGCGCAACCAGGCCTATCCGGATGGCAGCATCGGCCGCATGATGGATCCGGCCATCGCGGTCTTTCCCCCGCACATCAGCGTCGGTGACGTGATCGAGCGCCTGCGCAACATGATCAAGACGGCCTTTGTGACCTATGGCTACGTCACGGATGAAGCCGGCAAGCTGCAGGGCCTGATCACCATGCGCGACCTGCTGTTCGGCGCGCGCGACAAGAAACTCTCCGACGTGATGCTGGCCGATCCCTTCTGCCCGAACGCGGACATGCGGCTCTCGGAGGCGATGAAATCGGTATTGAACCGCCACTATCCGGTCTATCTCGCCTGCGACGCGCACGGCCGGTTGGTCGGGCTGGTGCGCGGCTCGACCATGTTCGAGGAGCAGAGCTTTGAGATCAGCGCGCAGTCCGCGTCCATGGTCGGCGTCGAAGAAGAACGCCTGACCACACCGTGGCCGCGCAGCCTGAAGTTTCGCCATCCGTGGCTGCAATTGAATCTGCTGACTGCATTTCTTGCCGCCGCCGTGGTCGGCTTCTTCCAGGGAACGCTGGACAAACTCGTCATCCTCGCGCTGTTCCTGCCGGTGCTGGCGGGCCAATCCGGTAACACCGGCTGCCAGGCGCTCGCCGTGACACTGCGCGGCATGACGCTTGGCGAATTGCGCGCGGGCGCGGAACGCAGCCTGGTCATCAAGGAAGCCTACCTCGGATTTCTCAACGGCACGCTGGTCGGGCTGGTGGCCGCCGCCGGCATGTATATCACCGCGACTTCGCAACATAATCCGGCGGCGCTGCAACTTGGCGCGGCTGTGCTGCTGGCGATGATCGCGAGCTGCGTCGTGAGCGGCGTCGCCGGTGCCATGATCCCGCTGACCTTGAAAAAAACTCGGCTTCGATCCGGCTACCGCATCGAGCATTTTCCTGACGACGGCGACCGACATTGCCAGCATGGGATGTTTCCTCGGGCTGGCCACCATCCAGGTGCTGTGAGCCGTGATTGGTAATTGGTGACAGGTAATTAGCGAACCGGTTACAGAACTACTCAAACCCTAGAGATTTCCATTTCTACCAATCACCAATCACCAATCACCAATCACCAATCACCAATCACCAATCACCAATCACCAATCACCAATCACATGACCTCCCCCGGCGCCCCGTTTACCTGCGGCCATGCGTCGTCGCCGAACTGGCGCGATGCCGCGGCGCAATGCCTGCAGCAGGCTGGCAAGGGCCCGTCCGGCGCCAACCTCGGGTTTCTATACGTCACCGATAATTTCGCCGGCGAAGTCTCGGATATGGTGACGTACTTCCGCGCCAACACCGGCATCCTGCACTGGTCCGGAACCGTCGGCATGGGCGTGATCGCCAGTGGCCGCGAATACTATGACGAGCCGGCCGTCGCAATCATGTTGTGCGCTTTTGAAGACGGCGGCTTCCGCGTTTTCTCGGGCGTGCGCTCGCCGCCGGACCTCGAGCGCCAGTCGCTGCACCTGGGCGAGCTGCCGGCCAATTTCGCCGTCGTGCATGGCGACCCGCGCAATGCCCAGTTGCCGCGTCTGATCGGCGACCTCGCCGGTTGTCTGGAAAGCGGCTTCGTCGCCGGCGGGCTGACCAGTTCGCGGCGTGAAGTCGTGCAGATCGCCGACGGCGTCGCCAAGGGCGGGTTGTCTGGCGTGCTGTTCTCGGACGACGTCGTGGTCTGCACGCGCCTGACCCAGGGTTGCTCACCGATCGGCCCGCGGCACACCATCACCGGCAGCCAACAGAACATCCTCATCTCGCTCGACGGCCGCGCCGCACTTGACGTGTTCAAGGAGGACGTGGGCGAACGCGGCTGGAAGGATCTTTCGCAATCAGTCGGCGACGTGTTCGCTGGTTTGCCGATATCGGGCTCCAGTACCGGCGACTATCTGGTGCGCAACCTGGTCGGCATCGACCCGGTGCAAAAACTCGTGGCGATCGGCGACGTCCCGCAGACCGGCGCGCAGATCATGTTCTGCCGGCGCGACGAACCCAGTGCTGCGCAAGACATGTCGCGCATGCTCGACAGCATCAAGAGCGGGCTGTTCGGGCGCCCCCGCGGCGGCTTGAATTACTCCTGCGTCGGCCGCGGACCGAACCTGTTCAGCGAAGAATCCGCCGAGGCCGGCATGATCCGCGAAGCGCTCGGTGACTTCCCGCTGGTCGGATTTTTCTGCAATGGCGAGATCTCGCACAATCGACTATATGGATACACGGGAGTGCTTACGCTGTTCCTTTGACGCGAGTGACTGGTGCCCGACTTCGCTGGGTACCGGGCTTCGCCCATAACTAGTGACGGATGACTAGTAGAATCCGAAAACCTCAAGAGCTTTGAGTACCAGGCTTTAGAACCAATCACCAATCACCAATCACCAATCACCAATCACGGTCGTCCCATGTCCAGCCGCCCCACCACCGAATTCCTGCGCGCCGTCTCGGCGTTTCGCCGCTATGCCCACCCGGAACGCCTCGCCGACTGGGAACAACGCTTTGCCTTTGGCCTGGCCGACATCGAACAGGTCTTCGAAGCGGCGGTCACCACGCCACCGGTTCTGTCCGCGCCCGGCGCGATGCCGACGGAAAGCTTTCCAGCGGGCCGCTATGTTCCAGACTCGATTCCGGGCGAACTCGTGTCTGCCAGCGCGGCGCAGATTGCCCACCAGGTCAGGAGTCACGGCCGGTCAGTGGTAGAGATCGCCGAGCTTTTTCTTGGACGCATCGAAGCGCACCGCCATCTGAACGCCTTCATCACCGTCAATCCGGCGCTGGTCATGGAAGAAGCCCATGGGCTGGATCATCGCCTCAAGCGCGGTGAAGATATCGGGCCGCTTGCCGGCGTGCCCGTTGGCGTCAAGGATCTCATGTCGGTGCGCGGATATCCGCTGACCGCGGGCACCAGGGCCATCGAAGCTAAAATTCAGATGCGCGATGCGCCGGTAGTGGCAAGATTGCGCGCAGCCGGCGCGCTGATCGTGGGCACGACCAACCTGCACGAACTGGCCTTCGGCATCAACAGCGCCAA
>JAYVMZ010000169.1:0-8339 GCA_043758735.1 Betaproteobacteria bacterium | reverse complement strand
ACTCGAACGAAGTTTCCTCGGACTCAACCATCTTGCCGCAGCGATGATCGCGTTCAGGAAGATCAAATTAGACATTAATATTATTTACGGATAAGTTCTTAGAGATTTTTCCCGATTTAATGAAAACCTCGAATGCGAGCAGCGCTTTGTTCCAAGACCCGAATCGACTTTCATATGTACCGAGGGAAAATTTAGAAAGCCTATGCACCTTATCCAATTCCCGTCCAAAAGGCTGGCGACCGAGACCAGTCCACACGTTGGCAATGTTTTCAAATAGCTCCGCGTCCGGGACATGTTGTCTGTTCGGGGTTTCAAGACCGGCTTTATGAAGCGCCAAGTTCCATTGCTTGAATCTTCTTAGAATTGTGGTGACCCCAAATTGGCCTTTCGCGGTGTATTCGACTGTCGTCAAAGTATTCTTTGAAAGATCAGATGCAACTCGCTTCAAATCAGCCAGGAGTTCCTCTTCTGGAATATTTCTTTTTCGAAGTTGAACGTGAAATCCGCGCATTGTTTAGCTGCCTGTGTCGAGGGGCGGCTTGAGCTCACCGGCCTTCAACCTGCTCAATTGAAGAAGGCGTTCCTCCATCTCTGATGCAGAAAGAAATCCGTCGCGGAAAAGCTTTCTTATGAAGTCGTTGGCGCTAAGTGCTCCCTTGCGGTTGTTTGATTCCCGAGAGGCCGCGACGACGTTTCTGTATGTGTTGTCGCCAATCGGTCGCGAAATAACGTGGTCAACCACGAAATTCTTTTCGTCAAGTTTCTCAAGCGTGTAGAAGCAACGATGGTTCTCGCGCTTGAGGAGCAGTAGACGATTCTCCGGCACTTCGAAAAAGTCCATCGTTTCTAGATCGACCTCTGCGCTCTGCTCAAGACTCGGAATGAGGTCCGGTATCTCGCTCGGAAGATGGAGACGAATGAGGCGTCCCGTGTGTTCGGTTCGTAGAATAGAAATGGCGCCTTTCGTTTCAAGTGACCGAAGTTTTACGTACGCAGTGTTTTCCGACATTGGCTTGCCATGCTCTCCGATGCCACAAGCCGTGCGGCGTCTGACAGATTTAAACCCAATCGTTGCCTCGTCGAGGCCGATCAGGCGCGTGTGCCGAAAAACGTAAAGGTAAATGGCCTGCCCGTAGGTATCGAGTTTTGGCGCCAAGTGGTCCTGAAACTGAGCAATAAACTTCTGGATGTCCATTTAGAGATAGCAACGTTAGGCATGGGCGCAAGAGTTTTCGCTTGCCTCCGTTGCAGTAACACGGGGGCCTACGGATACATTCTACGGATTCGCTGGATCGTGGTGGCCCCTTGATTGAGGGTAGGGGCACGGGCTAGCGTCCAGCAGGCTTGCCGGGGTCCCCCTACGGGAAACCCCGGCAAGCTTGAAAGCCTCAAAGCCCGTGCACAGGGCTGTAGTGCGCGATAATTCTGGTCGCTTGATTTTGAAGGGTAGCCCAAGCCGGCCTTGCCGGGACTGTGGCATGATGGGCGCATGGTTTCGGTCATGCATCGTGGTGGGATTGGTCACGGACGCCGTCAGATTCGTCTTCCTCCTGTCACATTTGGCCAGTGCGATTCGCGCCGAAAACTTGGTTCTCCGAAAACAGCTTGCGCAATACGTCGAGCGAGGAATCAAGCCGCGACGGGTTGATTTTGTAACGCGGGTCGGCCTTGCGCTCCTCACCAAATTGTTTGATTGGCGCGATGCAGTAGTAATAGTGCGACCGGCGACCGTCATTCGTTGGCACCGGGCGGGGTGGCGCTTGTTCTGGCGATGCAAGTCCAGGCTTGGTCGACCGCCGATTTCCGCGGAACTGCGGGCGCTGAGCCGCAGGATGGCGTCCGAGAACCCCGTGTGGGGCGAAGAGCGGATCGCCAACGAGTTACTAATCAAACTCGGGATCTGGGTCTCGCCGCGGACGGTGAGCAAGTACATGCCGAAGCGACCGGAAGGCAAGCCTCGCGGTGATCAGCGCTGGTCATCATTCCTCCGAAACCACGCAAAAGCCGTTATCGCGTGTGATTTTTTCGTGGCGGTCACGGCGACATTTCGGTTGGTTTACGTGTTCGTGGTGATCCATCATCATTCGCGCCGGCGGGTGCACTTCAATGTGACCGAACACCCGACAGCGGCCTGGACCTTGCAGCAGCAGCGCGAATCCGTTGGTGACGGGGATTGTTTCCGGTACCTGCTCCACGATCGAGACAGTATTTTCGCTAAAAGTCTCGACAAATCGATTGGTGCGCTGGGCATGACCGTTCTCAAATCCCCACCCCACAGTCCGAAGGCGAATGCCATCTGCGAGCGCGTGATCGGCACGATACGGCGCGAGTGCCTCGACTGGATGATCCCCATTTCAGAATCGCATCTGCGGTCAATCCTGAAGGAGTGGGTGAACCACTACAATGCCGGGCGCCCGCACATGTCGTTGGGCCCGGGCGTGCCCGGTCCACCAGTTGGCTCCAGCGCAGCTTCGATCCATTCCGACCGATATCATTCGGTCGAACGGCTCGCTGTCAGTGCTCGATCTATTCTAAGCGGCCTCCATCACGAATATTTCCTGATGGAGGCCCGCGCTTGATCCAGTTGTCGTGGAGCACGCCATTGCCTAAGAGGTACGAGTGAATCCGCTGGCTCTGGGCCCGCTTTCGGATGCGGAAATCGAGGAACTGGACCAATTTCTACTCGGTGCCGAAAGCCTCGAGGAGTCCATGGACATCTCGATGCTCGATGGCTATTTGACTGCCATCGTCTGTGGGCCGGCGACCATCTTGCCAAGCGAATGGTTGCGCTGGGTCTGGGATTTGCAGGACGGAGAAGACGCGCCCGAGTTCCAAAGTCAGAGCCAGGCGCAACGGATCCTGGAACTCCTGATGCGGCAAATGAACAGCATCAACCAGACGCTCAGTCACGCCCCGGAGCATTACGAACCGCTTCTAATGGAAAACCCCAACAATGGTGACCCGGTGCTTATCATCGATGAATGGTGCACGGGCTTCATGAAGGGGATAGGTCTTGATTCTCAAGGCTGGCTCCCGGTTTTGGCCGGCAAACCCGATTGGGTCTCGACCATGATTCTGTACGGGACCGAGGACGGGTGGGAAGCGCTCAAGAGGAAGAACCTCTCCCTTGAACAACATAGGGCGTTAGCGGGGGGGCTTGCGGATTCCGTCAGGAAACTGCATGCGTTCTGGATGGAGCGGCGCCGCAATCAATTGGATGCGGGAGCGCTTCCTCAGGTGGCGCGGCGAGAACCGGTTCGCAACGAGCCCAAAGTCGGGCGCAACGACCCGTGCCCGTGCGGTTCGGGGAAAAAGTTCAAGCACTGCCATGGCACTCCGAAGGCGCTGCATTGAGCGGGCGCTTCGTCGTGGGCGCCGGAATGTGCGTCCGGGGAGTGCCACCACGAGTAGCTTCCGTTGGAAGACTGCGCCTGTGTCAATTTTTGCGGAGGACAGCCAAGGCCACGCTATGTCTCGTAGCTGCTGAGCGGCGGGCAGGAACAGACCAGGTTGCGATCGCCCCACGCGTTGTCCACTCGGCCCACCGGCGACCAGTACTTGGCCTTGCGCAAACTCGCCTGCGGATAGGCGGCTTCTTCGCGCGAGTAGGGATGCGGCCAATCGCTCTTGAGCAAGGCTTCAGCCGTGTGCGGTGCGTTCTTGAGCGGGTTGTCGGCCTGCGGCCATTGGCCGGCCTCGACCTTGGCGATTTCAGCCCGGATCGCAATCATGGCTTCGCAAAAGCGATCCAGTTCCTCCAGCGATTCGCTCTCGGTGGGTTCGACCATCAGTGTGCCGGCCACCGGGAAGCTCAGTGTCGGCGCGTGAAAGCCGTAGTCGATCAGGCGCTTGGCCACGTCTTCGGCGCTGATGCCCTGAGCACCGCCGGTGCTGTCCTTCAAGGGCCGCAGATCGAGGATGCACTCGTGCGCTACGCCGCCACCCTTGATACCGGCGATGTTGCCGCTGAAGTGCACCTCGAAGTGGTCAGCGAGGCGCGCGGCGATGTAGTTGGCTGAAAGGATCGCGATTTCAGTTGCCGCCTGCAATCCCTCGGCGCCCATCATGCGCATGTACATCCAACTGATCGGCAGCACCGCAGCGTTGCCCAAAGGGGCTGCGGAAATGGCCCCGATTGCGAGGTCTTGCGGTGCGGCGGTGACGGCCCCCACCCTCTTGTCGATGTCAACACCCGCGGTGCGATGTGCTGGCAGGAAAGGCGCCAGGTCCGCCACCACGCAAACCGGGCCGACACCCGGCCCGCCGCCGCCATGCGGAATACAGAAGGTCTTATGCAGGTTGAGGTGGCTCACGTCGCCGCCGAATTCGCCGGGTGCCGCAACACCCACCAGCGCGTTCATGTTCGCGCCATCGATGTAGACACGGCCTCCGTGGTGGTGGACCAACGCGCACAGTTCTTTCACCTGCGTGTCGAAGACACCATAGGTGGAGGGGTAGGTGATCATCACTGCACCGAGCCGGGTACCGTACTGCTCGCACTTGGCCTTCAGGTCCGCCAGGTCGACATTGCCCTCGTCATCGCATTTCGTCACTACCACCTGCATCCCCGCCATGTGTGCGCTGGCGGGATTGGTGCCATGCGCCGACTCCGGAATCAGGCAGATGTTACGTTGTCCGTCACCGCGCGCCTCGTGATACGCCTTGATGACCAGCAGGCCAGCGTATTCCCCCTGCGAGCCAGCGTTGGGTTGCAGGCTGACGCCGCTGTAGCCGGTGATCTGGCACAGCCAGGCTTCGATCTGCTCGCGCAGCGTGTCGTAGCCGGCCAGTTGGTCGCGCGGCGCGAAAGGGTGCAAGTTGGCGAATTCCGGCCACGTGACGGGAATCATCTCGCTGGTGGCATTGAGCTTCATCGTGCACGAGCCCAGCGGGATCATCGTTCGGTCCAACGCCAGGTCCTTGTCGGCCAGACTGCGAATGTAGCGCAGCATGCCGGTCTCGCTGTGGTGGCGGTTGAACACCGGGTGGGTAAGGAACGCACTGGTGCGCGTCAGCGACGGCGGGATCAACGAGGCAAGGCCGTTTTCGAAACGGTCGAAACCGGGCAGGATCTGGTGACCGGCAAACACCTTCCACAGTGCCGCGATGTCCTCGCGCGTGGTTGTCTCGTCGAGCGTGATGCCAACATTCGTCGCCGAGGCGCGGCGCAGGTTGTAGCCTGCATCGCGCGCCGTTCGCATCACCGAATCTGTGTCGCTGCCGGTGGCCACTTGCAGGGTGTCGAAAGCGCTTTCTTGCATCAGCGTGCAGCCAAGCTGCCGCAAGCCCGACGCCAGCACTGCCATATAGCTCGCCACGCGGCATGCGATTCGCTTCAGGCCTTCGGGGCCGTGATAGACCGCGTACATGCTGGCCACCACCGCGGGAAGCACCTGTGCCGTGCAGATGTTGCTGGTGGCTTTCTCGCGGCGGATGTGCTGCTCGCGCGTCTGCAGCGCCAGGCGGTAGGCCGGCGCACCATGTGCGTCGATACTCACGCCCACGAGCCGACCCGGCATCGAGCGCTTGAACTCGTCCTTGGTGGCCAGGTACGCCGCATGCGGACCGCCGTTGCCCATCGGCATGCCGAAGCGCTGCGTGTTGCCCACCACGATGTCGGCGCCCATTTCTCCGGGTGGGGTAATCAGCGTCAGCGCCAGCAAATCGGCGGCGACGATGACTGCGCCACCGCGCGCATGCACCGCGTTTGCGATCGGGTTGAGGTCGCGCACCACGCCGTTGACACCGGGGTATTGCAGCAGCACCGCGAACGCGTCGATGTCACCGGCAGCGTCAGCGGCGCCCGTGACCACCGAGATACTCAGCGGCCTGGCGCGGGTTTGCACCACTTCCAGTGTTTGCGGCAGCACGTCGTCGGCAACGAAGAAGGTCGTCGATTTGCTCTTGCCCACCCGCATCGCCAGCGTCATGGCCTCTGCGGCCGCCGTGGCCTCATCGAGCATCGACGCACCGGCGATGGCCATGCCGGTCAGGTCGCACACCATGGTCTGGAAGTTGACCAGCGCCTCCATGCGGCCCTGTGAAATCTCGGCCTGATAAGGCGTGTAGGCGGTGTACCAGGCCGGGTTTTCGAGCACGTTGCGCAAGATGACGGCGGGCGTGAGCGTGCCATGGTAGCCCTGGCCGATACAGCTTTTGAGTACCTTGTTCCGTGCAGCGATGCGTTTCAGCTCGGCCAACGCTTGCGCCTCGGACAGCGACGCAGGCAACGCCATGGGTTTCTCACGCGCGATACTGCGGGGGACGACGGCCTCGATCAGCGCACGCCTCGATGCGGCACCGATAACCGACAGCATGCGGCGTTCGTCGTCTGCCTGAACGCCGATGTGGCGAGCAATGAATTCACCGGCGTTTTCCATCTCGAGGAGCGGCTTCTGGGCGGTCAAGGACAGGGTCCTCCTGCAGTTGTTCTCGACGGGGCGTGGTCAGTTTTTTTTCACGAGCATGTCGTAGGCCGGTGCGTCCATCAGTTGTTCGAACTCGCCCATGTCGGTCACATGAACCTTGAAGAACCAGCCGTGACCCATGGGATCGGTGTTGGCCAGGGACGGATCGGCGCGCAACGCTTCGTTGACCTCGACGACTTCGCCGCTCACCGGCATGTACAGGTCTGCAGCGGCTTTCACCGACTCGATCACGCCAGCCACATCGCCCTTCTTGAAGCGGCTGCCGATCGCCGGGAATTCGACGAACACCACATCGCCCAACGCGTCCTGCGCGTGGTGTGTGATGCCAACCGTGGCGGCCTCATGATCCGCGAAGTTGATCCATTCGTGATCGGGCGTGTACTTGGTCGTCATAGATTCTCCGTTGGTTGTTGATTGCACTTGGCTGCTTCGGCAATGGCGGATGAGTGATGATGATGGCGTCGTCAGCCGCGAAAATAGCGGTGGGGCGCAAAGGGCATGGTGCTGACACACATGGGCTGGTTCTTGCCGCGCACTTGAGCGTACACCTCGTGGTTGGGCAAAGCGTGATTGGCGGCGAGGTAGGCCATCGCGATCGGGCGGTTGACCGTGGGCGCCAGCGTGCCGCTGGTCACATGGCCGAGCTCGTTGCCCTGTGCATCGACGATCAACGCACCTTCACGCACCGGCACACGGTCCAGCCCGACCAGTCCGACACGCCTGGTGCTGACGCCACGAGCCAACTGCCCGTCGATCACGTTCGCACCCGGATAGGCGCCGGCGCGCGCGCCCCCCCCGCGGCGCACTTTCTGGATGGCCCAGGTCAGGCCCGCTTGCACCGGCGTTGTCATGTCGTTGATGTCGTGCCCGTACAGGCACAGCCCGGCTTCGAGGCGCAATGTATCGCGTGCGCCCAGCCCGGCTGGCTGAACCTCGGTTGAGGCGAGTAGCGTGCGCGCCAGCGCCTCGGCTTGAGAGACAGGTACTGAAATCTCGAAGCCGTCCTCACCGGTGTAGCCAGAGCGGGTGACGAAACACTCCGCGCCCGCCAGCGTGGCGCTCATGCCGGTCATGAAGGCGAGTTTTGATAGCACCGGGTTGAGCCGCGACATCACGCTGACCGCCTTGGGCCCTTGCAAGGCCAGCAGCGCCTGGCCGGGCAACGGCTGCACCGTGCAGCGCTGGCCGATGTGCGTGACCAGGTATTTGATGTCAGCGTCCTTGCGGGCGGCGTTGACGATGACGAACAGATCACCCTCGCGCCGCGTGATCATCAGATCGTCCAGAATCCCGCCGCCGACATTGGTGAAAAAACCGTAGCGCTGCTTGCCGACTGCCAGATCGACCACATCGACCGGGACCAGCGACTCCAGGGCCTTCGCCGCGTCATCACCCAGCAAGCGCAACTGCCCCATGTGCGACACATCGAACAGCGCCGCCGATTCGCGGCAATGCCGGTGTTCGGCCAAAATGCCCATGGTGTAGCTCACGGGCATGTCATAACCGGCGAACGGCACCATCTTCGCACCCAACTCAAGGTGCAAAGCGTGCAGCGGGGTCTTTTGCAAAACGGTGGCGAACATGGCTCCAGCGCTTGGGCAGTCTTCGAACCAATGCGGACCAGTCGCACCGGGGATGCCCTCTGCTGTCCGCTTTACCTGAGAGATTGGCGGCCCATGTTCGGCGGGCCGCTTGCCCCTTCGGTGGGCCCGCGCAAGACGGGCCTCTCTCCAGCGAGGAACGCTTCATTTGAAGCGTTTGTCAGTCCTTTAGCCTGAGCGTTCGTGCTCCCGCTACCAGCGGGCGCTACGCCTTCGGCGGCTTCACGTGGAAGCGCTCTCCTGACAACGTCAAGTGTAGCAGCGACCGATGCGTTGCGTCGAGACTGTCTCTTCCAATGGCATATGAGGC
>JAYVMZ010000168.1:0-25626 GCA_043758735.1 Betaproteobacteria bacterium | reverse complement strand
CAACTCATCAGGGGGATGGGCGTGAAGGATTCCCTCGACATCGGCCTGATCATGGCCGTCCCCTACCTGATCGCGACGATCTGCATGGTGCTGTGGTCACGACACTCTGACAAGACCGGTGAACGCACGCTGCATTGCGCAGGCGGTCTCGTACTGGCCGCCGTCGCCATGCTCTGCAGCGCCTATGCCGGCATCGAGCATCCGGTGCTGGCAATGACCGCGATGACCTTCGTCGCCATCGGCATGTACTGTTCGCAGCCGACGTTCTGGGCGATGCCCACCGGCTACCTGACCGGCGTCGCCGCGGCAGGCGGCATCGCGTTCATCAATTCGGTCGGCAACCTCGGCGGATTCATCGGCCCGTTCGCGGTCGGCTGGCTCAAGGACAACGCCGGAGGCTTCCAGGCGGGACTGACGTTCCTCGCCGTGTGCCTGCTGATCGGATCGATCGTCGCGCTGATCGTCGGACGCAAGGTCGAGCGCCTGCGCACCGCCGACCAGCCCGCCTGAAGATTCAGCGTTCCTCCGCGGCTTCCAGTGCTTCGAGATTGATGCGCGCCCGCCAGTAGTCCGGGTCCATGTCGATCGCCTGCTGGTAGGCAAGCTTCGCTTCGGCATAGCGCCCCGCTTGGTGGTATGCATACCCCAGGTTGTTCGCCACGCGCGCCTTGCGTGGCGATTTCGCCAGCGCATCCTCCCAGAAAGTCACCGCGGAACCGTAGGTCTCGTTCCGCTGCAATGTGGCGACCGCGCATGCGAGCAGCGCCGATACGGCGATTGCGGCAATCAGGCGGGGGCGATGCAGGCGCTGCAGCAGGGCCTCCACACCCAGACCGGCCGCGAAAAAAAAGCCGATAAGCGCAAGGTACAGCTGGCGGTCGTTCGCCACATCGAGTCGCGGCAGCAATGAATTGGTCGGCAGCAGGTGCAGGAAAAACCAGAGCGCCGCGAATGCGAGCCACGAACGGTTCCGGACGTTGCGAAAGGCCGCGTACAGAATCGCAGCCAGCAGGACAATTTCGAGCGACAGAGCCAGTGTGATTCCGGTGGCGACGGGCAGATCGGGATCCACGTTCATGCGCCATAACAACACGCACTGGCCCGCCAGGTAGAACACCGCGTTCGCTTGGGTCAACAGGTTATCGAGAATAGCGCGCGCCGAAAGGCTGACCTCGAGCAAGTGCCGGTAAGTCGGACTCGCGAGCATGGCTGCCGCGGCGGCGATCAAGACCAGCCCGTGCCAGCGCAAGCGCAGAAACCGCTCGCGCATCCCCGTCGATTCGCCAATGGCGTACCCATCCAGCAGCAACAACGCCAGCGGCAGCGTGACCGCCGTTTCTTTCACCAGCAGCGCCGCGCCGAACAGCGCCGCCGACGCCATGCGCCGCGCCTCCCCTTGCTGCCCCTTTGGCGCGCGCAGCCACACCAACATGCTCGCAAGGTAGAAGAGCGCCATCAACGACACCGACCGTCCGGATAAGTAGGTCACTGCCTCGGTCTGCACGGGATGCAACGCGAAGAGCAGTGCCCCGACCAGCGGTGCCCACTGCGCGGCGGTCAGGGACCGCAACAGGCGGTACACCAGGACCGCATTGACCGCATGCACGGTGACGTTGAACAGATGGAATCCGAACGGCGCCGGTTGAAATGTCCAGTTCAGCGCGTAGGAAGATTTCAGGAGCGGCCGGATACCGGGCATGGAATCGCGCCACGCTGACAGCGAATGCACCGCCGGATTGTTGACGATGACGTTGTAGTCGTCGAACTGGAAAGGCGCGCCGAGCGCGTTGAAATACGCCAGCAACACCGCCACGACGAGGACTGCCGGCGCCGTCGTGTCACTGCGCAGCATGGATGACCGCTTCGTCGAAGGCGTTTTCGATGATGCCGATCGCATCCCACCAGCGCTGCTTTGCGTTCAGCATCACCAGCAGGACGCTGGCGTCCTGCTTTTGTGCCAGTGCGATCAGGCAGGTTCCGGCTTTCGCCGTGTAACCCGTCTTTACCCCAATTGCCGGCGCATAGGTGCCGATCAGCGCATTCTTGTTCCTGAATTGAAAGCGGCGTTTGCCGTCGGTGGTGGAGATTTCAGCCTCGGGCCTCGCAACCAGCTCCGCGAATTCCGGATACGCCAGTGCTGCGCGTGCAATCCCGACGAGATCATTTGCGCTCGAATAATGCCCCGGGCCGTCGAAGCCGCAGGGATTGGCGAAATGCGTATTCGCCAGGCCGAGCGCTAACGCCCGCTCGTTCATTTTGCCCACGAAAGCTTCGATGCTGCCGGCATTGAATTCCGCGAGCGCGGCACAGGCATCGTTCGCGGAAGCGATCAGCGTCGCGGCCAACAGCGCCTCGACCGAGAGCTTGTCGCCGGCTTTGAGCCTTATTCTCGAACCCGTAGCCTGAGCGGCTGATTTGCTGATGGTGACGATGTGCGCCGGCTTGTAGTCTTCGAGCACCAGCAGCGCGGTCATCACCTTGGTGAGACTGGCCGGGGGCAGGCGCTTGTCGGCGTGGCTGGCCCACAGCACGCGCTCGCCGACCTGCACCAGATAAGCGTCGGCCAGTTGCGGGAAGGGATCAGTCGCAGCGGCCATTGCGGCCCCGCCGAACAGCCAGCACAACAGCGCTCCCGCGAGTCGGCTTCCCCGACAAAAACGCGGAACTCCCATCACCACGGAGGGTTCTTCACCAGACCCCCTGAGGCGCTCCGCGTTGCTCTAGAAGTTGAGCAGCTTCTTCAACTTGTTCGCGCCTTCCTTGACCGTATCGCCTACGCTCGGCTTGGCCTCGGGTTTGGCCGCGGGTTCGGTCTTCGCCTTATCGTCGACAACCCTCTTCTTCGCCAGATCGGCGCCATACTTCTGGCAGATCTGTTTGTACGGCGAACCCATTACTGCGGTGTAGTCCATGCCGGTGCAATTCTGCTGCGCAATCACGCGCCCTTCCACCGGGCAATTTTCAGAAACGAAATACCAGTCTTTCTTGTCCACCGCAACCTTGCACACCGGGCCGCTCACAGTTGCCGGATCGATACCGCAGCCCTGCATTGCAGAGCGCCAATCCGGATACTTGCTATTGCCGTCGGCAAAAGCCGTGGGGTCGCGCATCTGCTTTGCAACCTTTGTCGCGCGGCCGCAAAAGTCCGCCTTGCGATGCTTGCATATCATGGACTCGGGAGGAATGCCGGCAGCGCCCACGATCATCGTCGGCTGCAGATCTTCGATTTGCTTGTCGCATTCCTTGTCGATCATCGCCTGGCTCTGCGCCTGGCTCTGCGCTTGCATCTTCGCGACTTTTTTGCCGGGGTCTTCGTACGTACAATTGCCGATTTTCTTGCCGGATATGTTCTGTGTCATATCCATGTCGCTTCCGGTTACCTTGATCGTGCCCTGATAACGGTCCCCGCCGTAGGTGACGTCCCCCAGCATGGTCATGGCGTCCGGCTTCGCTCAAACCGCTTTCCAGGTGCTCCTGTTTCCGGACTGCTTGGAATCGACCACTTTGCAATCGCTGCCCTTGTCTCCCGTTTTAGAGGGATCACGATCGCCCTTGACCTTGCAGACCTGCGAGGTTTGCGCCGGCATGGCCGGCATGCCGGCCATCTCCATTTTCATGGTGACTTCCCAGAGTTCGTCAGTGCCATCCGCGTGCACGGCGGCGGCAGTGCAGCAAAGCGCGGCGAGAAAAGTAGCAATGGACAGTGCTTTCATTTTGGTGGCTTCCCGGTTGGAACAATTGCCCGGATTCTTGCATATCCTTCCGCCTGCGAATAGTTTTGTATATCGGCGCATAACAATTTGAAATGTCTTCCGGCTTGGGCCGCGATGCAATAAAGCACGCGGATAAGGCTTACGAATTCCTGTTCGCCTGGGCGCCGCTGAAACTGGTTGGCGCCACCGGTTCGCCCGGCAACCCGGTCGCCGCTTACTGATCCGGCTGCTGCTGCAAAATAAAAAAGGGCGGGGAAGCCTCCCCGCCCGTTTCCCTGGATCGGTATCATCGCTCATGCATTGACAAGTTCTCCCCGCGAATAATCCTCGAACGCCTTCTGTACTTCTTCGCGCGTGTTCATTACGAACGGGCCATAGCGAGCGATCGGTTCGCGGATCGGCTTGCCGTCGGCGAACAGCAGCTTCGCGCCCGACTCGCCGACTTCGAGCCTGACGCCGTCGTTGCCCACCAGCAGTGCCAGCGTTCCGCTGACAACATCGACGGGATTGCCGCTGCGATCGGTTACGCGTACATCGCCTTCGTAGACATAAATGAAGCAGGCATGTTCGTCCGGGACGTCGATCTCGAAAGCGGCATTGGCATCGACTTTCACATCGAGCAGGCGCACCGGCATCAGGGTATCCGCCGCGCCCTTGACGCCGAACGCCTCGCCGGCGATCACCCGCGCCGTCGCACCATTACCCGTCGCCGCGGCGATGCGCTCCGCGCGCACATCCTGATAGCGCGGTGCAATCATCTTCAACTTGCCAGGCAGGTTGACCCACAGCTGGAATCCGCGCAACCGGCCCTCGGCGCGCTCGGGCATCTCGGAATGAATGATGCCGCTGCCCGCCGTCATCCATTGCACGTCACCGGCCTCGATGACACCCTGGTTGCCCACCGAATCCGCGTGCTTGACGCGGCCGTCGAGCATGATCGTGACGGTTTCGAATCCACGATGCGGGTGCTCCGGAAAACCGGCAATCCAGGACTCCGGATCATCGGAGCCGAATTCATCGAGCATCAGGAAGGGATCGACCATATCGAGTGCGGGGCTGCCGATTACTCGCTTCAATTTCACACCGGCGCCGTCCGTGGCCGGCACGCCCGCGACTTTCTTGCCTAGGTAACGCATCGTGTTCTCCGGAAAAGGGGCTTTTTTGACATCAGTTCCGACAATGTGCGGCCGCAGCGGCGGATTTCAACCCGATCCGGTAGTCGTGGGCGCCGCTAAAGGTTGCGGCCGCCGCGCCGAGATATCAGGAGAGCCAGTCCGCGCGTTCCACCCGGTAGCGGTCTAACTGCTCTTCCCTGAACAGGCCAGAGCCGCCGGCTCATTTCCCGTTTACGAGCGGACGCGGTTCGTCCGTAGGCGACGGGGGTTGTTTCATCTGGTTGAATGCCTCGGCGCCGATCTGGATATTGGCAATCTGCCAGCCCTCCCCCTGCCTTTTCAGGGTCAGCGTGATCTCGGCCGGTCCGGCATCAAACTCGGCGTGCGCGGAATAATCGGCCCATATCCCATTTATCGCGGTTCCCGGATAGGCACCGCTGCCGACGCGGCCCGCCGGTCGGTCGAGCGACTTCAATTTGCCCAGACCCGCATACCAGGCAAACAATTCCGACATGAACTTTGGGCGACCCTGGCGCAGGAGTTCCGGCGCGGCGCGCTTCACGAACTCATCGGCACTCCACGGATCTGCCATCGCGCGGATCGCCTTGTCCGTATATTCGGCTGCATCCCTAGCGTATGCGTTCGTCCTGACGACCAGGTATCCGCCATAGAAAATCGCGGCCACGAGTGCAGCGAGGATCAGGTTGCCAAGCGCGCCGGCGAATTTTTTCATGATGAACAGTTGAAGGTGATCGAGGGCGCAACTTTACTTGAGACTGAGGGTTTAGGGGCGAGGGAAAGACAGGATTGAGGACTCAGGACTGAGCAAAAGCTGAAAACCAGTTCCTGAACTGAGTCTCGCTTTTCGCTGAGTCCTGAGTCCTCAGCGCTTGGTCCTGTATTTGAATTACCCCTCGTCCCTGCCCTATCTCGTATCCCCACTGGCGACCTTCTCCCGGATGGCATAGACCAGCGCGCGGATGAATTTCATCGATGCGACGTCCGGCGGCTTGCCGATCTGTTTCCAGCGCCGCGCTTCGTAGAACAGGCAAGTCCTCAGCTCCGTCAGCGAACCCGGCCGTCTGGCCTGCGCGATCTCGGCGCATTTCTCGACCGATCCCCAGTACCTGAAGCCGTCGAAGGTCAGCGCAAACGGCTCGATGCGCGACCAGACTTCCTTGAACGACGGAATGTCGGCGGGCGTGAGTTCGTTATTGCCGACTTCCTGGGCCATTGCAATATTCCCTTGGCGTAAGACTCCGCCTACCGATGCAAGGATTGCGCCGGAGAAAACATCCGCTTCATATCAATGACAAATCCATGAAGTGCCGCGCGTCCGCTGTCGCGACCCGGCGACAGCGTGGCACAGACCGTCACAACACCTCCTGCAGAAATTGCAGAATCGCCACTTCATCGCGCCGCAGCGCCGGCACCGGGCTGCGGCGCCGATGGCGCCGCGGCGCGTCGCTAGCGGATGGCCCGGGGACGAGGCCTTGCAGATAGGCATGCACCAGCGCGGGATGGACGTAGTACTTGCGGCAAACCGATCGCGTGTTGCCCAAGCGCTCGGCAACCGCATCGATTGCCCGGATGATGTTGCGCTTGGCTTCGTTTTGCGAGGAGGCCGCTCCCATCGCGCGCAGCTCCACGCCGGCCAGCATGGTGCCGCCCCACGTGCGGAAATCCTTCGCCGTGATGCTGCGCCCGCAGATTTCGCGAAGATAGGCGTTGACATCGTCGGACGTCACCGTTTCGCGTTTACCCGCGGCATTGAGATACTGGAACAATTCCTGGCCGGGCAGATCCTGGCAGCGCTGCACGATGCGGGCAACGCGCAAGTCGGTTACGGAAATCGCATGCTGCACACCGCTTTTTCCGCGGAAGCTGAAACTCAGTTTCGCGCCATTGACCTGCACGTGCTGCATGCGCAGCGTGGTCAGGCCATAGGATTGGTTTTCCCGCGCGTACTCGTCGTTGCCTACGCGGATCAGCGTCTTGTCCAGCAACTGGACCACCGTGGCAAGTATCTGGCGCCGGCTCAGTTCCGGCGCGCGCAAATCGCGCTCCGCGCGCCCGCGGATGGCGGGCAGCACCTCGCTCAATTCGAGCATGTGGCGGAATTTCGATTGGTCGCGCGCATCGCGATAGCGCGCATGGTAGCGATACTGCTTTCTGCCGCGGGCATCGCGCGCGGTGGCCTGGATGTGGCCCTTGGGATCCGGGCTGATCCATACGTCGGTCCAGGCAGGCGGGATCACCAGCCCATTGATGCGGCGGCGCACTGCGGGGTTGCTGATGCGCCTGCCGCCGGGGTTGAAGAATATCCAGCCCTTGCCCGCGCGCCGACGGGTGATGCCCGCCTCGCCATCGGTCACATAATTGAGTCCGGCACGACTGGCCGCCTTGCGATGCTCGACAGTGCGCGATGAGGCGATCGGATGCTCCCTCCCGGATTCCGGTGCCGCACACGATATTCCAATGTCAACGCCGGTGGCAAGCGCGTCAGATGCACTCCCGGCATTCCGCACCTCGGGACCTTGCCGGCCTCACTGGTCGAAAGGACGAAAATAAAAGACCCGCTCGATCGGCCCTAGCCGGAAAGCGAGGACCCCTTGCGCGCTCATTCAGTTCGCTCAGCTTTTGGCCATCGGCCGAATCGGCCCGATGGTCTTGCGCAACAGGATCTCGGAATGACCGGCGATGATGAAGTCCTTCAATTCACCGACACGCTGGTAACCCAGTCTGGCGTAGAAGCCCTGGGCACCCAGATTGAAATCCGACACGCAGATGAACACGTTGGGCGTCTCGCGGAAGATGCGCTGCTCGGCGAAATCGATGAGCGCCTTGCCCACGCCCTGCCCCCGGACCGCTTCCGCCACGCCGAGCAATTGCACGTAACCGACGAATGCGCCCTGCATGCTAATGACGAGAAAGCCGGCGCGCTCTCCGTCCACGTCTGCGAGATAACGTTCGCGCGTTTCGTTGCCCAACAGCTTCAGGCTGCGCTCGTACCCGGTGCCAAGCGTGACCCAGGGTTCAGCGCGGGCCATGGTTGCAGCGGCCCATTCGGCGTCTGCAGGCGCTTCGAACGCCCGTACGCGAATTTCCGGCATCAGTCGCGCAAATCGGGAAGAAGGATCATTCACGAATTGTCCGGCGTTCAGTCTTGTCCCTTCAGTTCCGGCAGCCTGAAAAAAGCTGCCGGCTTCAGGATTTTGTTCTCCATGGCGACGAGTAGCGGACCAGCCTTCTCGAGATACTTTCCGAATCCGGGTTCCGCCGCCATTTTCGCGCGCCGCGCGTCACGGTCCGCCAGGTCCTTGTAAGCCCACATGTGCACGACTTGCGAAAGAGGACCAATCTCATTCGAAACGTACCAGCCGACGCAGTGACCGAGATGCTTCAATTGCAGGGGCAGGCATTCGGTCTCATAAAGTTTCAGGAAGTCGGCGAGCTTGCCTATCTTCACGTTGTAGGTTCGATGATCCACGATCATAGATTTACTCCTCACGAAAAATTCTGAACCACGGAGGACACGGATACCCTACGTGGTGAAAGTCTTGATTCTAGCTCTTCAGGAACTCGCCGACGACGCGATTCAGGAAAGCGGCATCCTCGGGCTTCGAGCTGGTGGCGGCCTGATGGCCTTGCAGCGAGGGGATCTCGATGAACTGCGCGCCGGCAATGCTGGCTGCCGCGCTGCGCGCAGCCTCCGCGGGATTGAACAAGTCGAGCGGCGGGGCAAGAATCAGCGTCCTTGCTTGGATCGAGGCAAGCGCGGCCCCCGTGTCGCCTCCGAAGCCCGCCGTCGCCCCGACGTCGTGCGCCTCGTAGGCCCATGACTGATACAAATAATCGTGCGCATCGAAACCGTTGACGCGATTCTGCGCGTGTATTTTTTCGAACCAAAGATGTGTTTCGGCGCAGTCCGGCAGGAATTCCGCCAACGCCGAAGGTGTCCGGCTCAGCAGCGCGGTCATCAAGCCGCTGTACGCGCGCCAGCCGCGCTCCGGCGTCGCGCTGAATCCATCGCCGTTCCATGCCGGGTCGGCCATCAGGCAGGAACGCGCCGCCTCGGTCACCATGACCGACCACGCGGAAGTTTTCGCCATCGGCGTCATTGCCACGCAGGCGCGCGGGTGGAGCGGATGGCCACCGCCCATTGCAGGGCTTGCATGCCGCCCATAGACGCGCCGATGACCGTTTGCAGGCGGGAAATACCGAATTGCCGGGTCAACAGGCGGTACTGGCTTGCCACCATGTCGCGGATCGTGAAGCGCGGAAAACGCATTCCCGGCTGTTGCGCGCTGTTCGAAGGCGAGGTCGACAAGCCATTGGAAATCGGATCGGCGGCGATGATGAAGTATTGCGCCGGATCGAGCGCCCTGCCCGGACCAATCAGGAAATCC
Source organism: Betaproteobacteria bacterium (assembly GCA_043758735.1). Taxonomy (GTDB): domain Bacteria; phylum Pseudomonadota; class Gammaproteobacteria; order Burkholderiales; family JACQAP01; genus JACQAP01. Next base: position 16,389 of record JAYVMZ010000168.1, on the reverse strand, counting down.
AGGCGATGGTGATTGCCGGTGAGAGAAATGCAGACCAGCACGGCGTTCGACTTTTCACGATTGAGCTCGCCATGAGTGACGTAGGACTGCCGGTAACCGAGAATTCTCTCCCCCGACTCCAGTTCCAGGTCGCCCAGCTCCGCCATCCAGTGCTCCGCATCGATGTGCCCTTGTGCCATTGGTGGGTGTCTGAAGCTCGTCATGCTATTGACTCCCTGCGCAGAGGCGCAGATACCCTACGTGCGCTAGCACGTCGGAGTACCCTTTTAGAACGCAAAGGACGCGGAGAAATAGGGGGCGCCTTTGCGTTGCGGTTTTGCATTAGTCGAACATCACGACGGTACGGATGCCCTCGCCGCGGGCCAGCGACGCGAAGCCGTCATTGATCTGGTCGAGGCGGATGCGGTTGGTAATGAGTTCATCGAGTTTGAGCCTGCCTTTGAGATATTCGCCGGCAAGCCAGGGGAAATCGCGGCGGGGACGGGCCTCACCGTAGCTGGAGCGCACGATGCGCTTCTCACCCATCAGCGAGCCCCAGCGGAAACTGACTTCTTCGTTGACGTTGATCTTGCCCAGCCAGACGACCTGGCCACCCGGGCGCACGGCTTCGACGGAAAAGCGGAAAGTGTTCTTGTTGCCCGCCGCCTCGAATACATAGTCCGCGCCGCGGCCATTCGTCAGCGCCTTGATCTGGTCCAGCGCATTGCCTACCGATCCGTCGACGGTATGCGTGGCGCCGAACTGCACCGCGCGATCGAGTTTGGCCTTGCCCACGTCCACCGCGATGATCCTGCCGGCGTCCGTCAGCTTTGCGCCCTGCAGCACGTTCAGCCCGACCGCGCCGCAGCCGATCACGACCACACTGGCCCCCGCTTCGACTTTCGCCTTGCGCACCGCCGCTCCCACGCCGGTCATTACGCCACAGCCAATGATGCAGGCGCGATCGAACGGAATCTCCCGCGGGATCGCGATCGCGCCGGATTCGGGAACAACGGTGTATTCCGCATGCGTGGACGTCACGGAATAATGGTGCACCTGATCGCCACCGCGCTTCATGCGCGAACGCCCGTCGAGCAGAAAGCCCTTTGGCTGGTTGCGTGCGAACGGTTCGCACAGGATCGGCTGGTCGCGCTCGCAGTAGTAGCAATGCCCGCAATGCGGGTTCCAGGAACAGATGACGTGATCGCCAACCTTCACCTGCGTCACGTCGCTGCCCACCGCTTCGACGATGCCGGCCCCTTCGTGCCCGAGAACGATCGGCAGCGGATAGGCCAGCGACCCCTGGATCACTTCCAGATCGGTATGGCAAAGCCCGCTTGCCTTGACCTTCACCAGCACGTCGGTCGGCGACAACGGCGCCATCTCGAGCGTGTCGATGGTCATTGGCTCGTTTACTTTGTTCAATACGGCTGCTTGAAACTTCATTTATTCTCCAACTTAAGACATTGGCCACAGAGATCACCGAGAAAAGCAAAAAGAACGGCACTTCAGAAAATATTCATTTGGATCGCAGTCTGTCAATTCATGCTTAGCATCGAACCACTATATTTTTGTCCTTGATTTCCTCTGTGCTCTAAAAGGGTACTCCGACGTGCTACGCACGTAGGGTATCTGTGTCCTCTGTGGCTAACGTTCTTTGTCCTTCGAGCATTAGTAGGTCTAGAAGCTTGGGATGGAACGGCAAGCCGAGCAGTTGCTGCGCAAAGGCGCCGGCGGCGATTTCAGCGAGGCTGGAAAGGCCGGATGTCCAGTGCCAGGCTCCGATTCCGAATATCTTCACTGCATGCCGGCGCGCCAAGCGCTCGCTGCCACGCTGGCAGTCGAAGTGATGGTAAAGCTCGTGCGCGAGGAAAATCGGCACGGTGCTGCCGATTTCACAACCCCGTGCGCCGTGCCCGGCGAGCAGCCGGTCCAGCCTGCGAATGGCGGGACGGTAGAGCGTGATGGAGGGCGGCCGGGATGCGTAATGGGCATAGACAACGACGCTGCCGAATCCTGCCTTCTCATTGCTATGAACTACCGGTACGTCGCATCGCGCCGCAACGATTGCCGGAACATCGCCCCACCGGTCACGGGCACGATCTGCAAGCGAATGCCCATCGTTCAGCGCGGCTTCGACCAGTGCACCGTGCCGGTCGGCGGGAATGCGTGGATATTGCGGATCCTGGCGCAGCTGCTGCAAGCCGAGGATTTGCGGTTCGGCATTCCAGTCGAAACCAGAATCGCTCACAGTCCGCGCGCCCCCTGCATACTGATCAGCACGACCGGGGTTTCGGGCGGCAAACCTTCGAGTTCGCCACGGCTGATTGCGATCGCCTGGTCGAGGGCGGTGATGCCGCAGAGGTCGACGATGCGCCGGCCGGCCACCACGAACATGTCCGGCGCAATCACGCTGTCGCCGTTATAAATCGTGACCGATTCCCACAGGCTGCGCAGTTGCTGCAGGCCATCGGACGCGCAGGCCTGCGTCACGACGCCGTCGCTGCGCTGGATGCGGATCACGCCTTCGCGATCCACGGCGCGCACCGGGGTGCGCCGTGTGGTGAACACCCGCCACTTGCGCTCGCTCACTTCGGCCTGGAATACGCGCATTTCCGCGGTAGCCGCGGCAAGCCTGACGGTGTCCGGCGCCAGACCCATCGATGTCGCCGCAATGCCCGCCGCTTCTTCCTCGCTGACTTGCTTGCGCATGTCCTGCGAGCGCATTTCAGACGCCCCCATGGCGGTCGCGCGCACGCGTTGCGTCTGCGGATCGACCTCGATGGTGACTTCGACGTTCTCCGGCGCCGCGCCGAGCTTCACGACGGCATCGAAGGCCTCGCGCTTGATGCGCTGCAGGTCGTCCGGGGTCGGGCTGGGAATGAGACGTTCGATCGTCTCGCGCACCAATGCGAGCGCGACGCCGATGGAAGAGATGACTTCCGCGTCTTGCGAAATCTTGAAGTCGAGCTCCATCGTTTCGGCGACAAACGGAATCAGCGACGCCGCGCCCCCGCCCTCGCCAATCAACACAGCCTGATCGCGGTCGAGCTTGTATTCGGCGACCAGGTCCTCGACGACGCCCGTGACCTTCGCGGCCGCCTTCACCAGCACGCGGCGCGCCGCTTCTTCGACGGTCGAGCCGATGCGCTGTGCCAGGGGGGCGAACGCGCGCCGCGCCGACTCGGCATTGCCATGCGCATGCCAGCCCGGTTTGGCGTAGCCGAGGACATTGGCTGCGCAGGTATTGGTGAGCGCGTAGCGCTCGCCATTGGCGCAACGGATCGCGAGGTAGTCGTCCGGATCGCCCTCTTTCGGGCGGAATAATTCGATCTGCGGATCGACGATGTCTTCCGGCTTCGCAAAAGCGGCGTAGTGCAAACCGGCGATATGGGCGCTGCGCGGACCGACGTCGTGGATGTCATTGCCGCGCACCCGCACCATGCTGCCGCCCGCAATTCCGATCACGCGTACGTCGAGCGAATTCACGTATGTGTCGTGACCCCCAACCCGGGCGTGCTTGATGGTCGGCCTGCCGTTACGGATCACGCCGATGTTAGTGCTGGTGCCGCCGACCTCGAAATAGATGCCGTCCGACACGCGCAGGTACATCAGCGCACCGGCAACGCTGGCCGCGGGCCCTGACAACATGGTCATGACCGGCCGGCGGCGCATTTCCTGCACATCCATCACGCCGCCGTCGCCGCGCATGATCATCAGCGGCGCCGCGATGCCGGCTTCGCGCACGGCCTCCTCGGTCATGTTCGCCGTGCCGATCATTTTCGGCAGGATGCTGGCGTTGATGACCGCCGTTCGTGTGCGCGTGGTCAGGCCGTAGAGCTTGGTAATCTCGTGGCCACCGGTCACGGCCAGGCCGAGTTCCGTCGCCACGCGCATTACCAGCTCTTCGGCGCTCTGGTCATCCACGCTGAAGGCGCTGCTTGCCACCACGACCTGCACGCCTTCGTCGCGCAGGGATTGCAACGTTTCGCGCACCAGTGCCTCGTCGAGCTTGTCGGTAGTAATGAAGCGGTGCGAAGGCCGCAGGAAGCGGCCGGGTGCGAGTTCGATGTCCTTGACGTTGCTTTGCCCGCGCGCGAGCACCGATTCGACGCGGCTCGCCATGCCGATGACGCCGACCGCAGCGACGTCGCCTTCGAGCAATGCGTTGGTCGCCTGCGTGGTCGAGTGGGCCAGGAAGACGACGTCTTTCGGGTCCACCGCGGAGCGCGCGAGTACGTTACGAAAGACTTCCACCACGCCGGCCGCAACGCCGCGCACGTCGCTGTGCGTAGTCATCACCGAATAACGCCCGACGACTTCGAAACTCGCGTTGTCGATCAATACTGCCTTGGTAAAGGTTCCGCCTACATCGATGCCAATGCGGTAGGCCTTGCGTTCACTCATGAATCGTATCCGGTCAGCCGAACATGAAGTAGCAGATCGCCGACGTGATGACCACCATCAGGCAGCCGAATGGCAATGCGGTTTTCAGGAACTGGCCATGGGGCACTTTGGTATAGCCGATGGTCCACAGCGTCCAGGAATTGGTCGGGTCGCAACTGCCCTGCATGACGGTCGGGCCGAGCCACAACGCGTACAGATAGAGCACCGGGATTTCGTTGTTGGACAGGATGATCGCCAGCAGCGCCGCGCCCGTACCGACCACGACCAGGGGCCCACGGTAAATGCTGCCGATGCCGCCCAGCACTGCGAAGAAGATCGCGGCCTGCAATGTGGTATGCGGCAGGATGGGATCGAAAATCGGCCGCAACGCGCCCGCGATCTGCGGCATCTGCCCGGCGACGATGATCATGCCGCAGATCGTCCACAAAGCGGCGATGGTCGCGATGTCGGGAAACGCGTCATAGAACGTCTTGTTGAACAGGTTCAACGTGCCCTGGAAACTGCGGCCCTTCGCGGTCAGCGCCAGCGCGAGCACAATCGACAGGATGAACGTCGGAATGATCTGCCACTTGAACACCATGATCATGAATACCGGAAACACCGGCACCAGGTAGGTGAAGTACGGCGTGCGCTTCCTGGGCACCGGCGCGGCGGTATCCACTGAGGCGGCATGGCGCACGCCCAGCTTGCGCAGATTGATCCAGATCATCAGCCATGCGATCAGGATATACACGGCCATGCCGATGAAAAAATAAGTCAGCCAGGGCGCTTCGTATTTGATGCCCGGGAAAAGTTTTTCGAAGGTGCCGAACTGCACCAGGTTCACGAATGCGCCAGCGCCGACCCCCATGGTGAACACCGGTGCCGCGACGCGCGCCGGAATGCCCTGGCTCAGCATGATCGGCAAGGCGATGACGCCTATGGCAATGGCCGCGCCCACGCCGTACATCGATGTGAAAAGTAAGGCGGTCACCAGGTTGATGGTCATCGCCGTCACGATCGGGCGGTCGCCGGTCAGTTCCACGGCCGAGCGGATCACGCTCTCCGCGATGCCGGTCTGGATCAGCACCTGGGCGAACCAGGCGCCGAACACGATGATGATCACCGCGGAGGCATACTGCACCCCGCCGCCCTGCAGGATCTTGGCCTGGATGTCATAGACCCCGATGCCCGCGAGCAGGGCCCAGACGATGGCGAGCAGCAACAGCATGATGATCGGGCTTTGTCCGCGCACGATCGCGAACACGACCACCAGGAATGCAACCAGGAGCAATATGCCGGTGAGCATTTCTCTTCCCCTTGCGTGGCGGTAACGGAGCTTGATTGCCCCTTGTTTTAAGGACTATCCGCGCTGCCGCGGCAGTCTTTGTCGTTCAAATGATGCGCTGCGCCCGGCGAAATGCCTCTTCGAATTCGGCTTTGCGCCCGGGAATCACGCTGAGGATGGCGACTTCGAGAATCATGATGCCGTGACGACGTGACGGCGTGACGATCGTGACGAGGTAAATTCCTGATCAACCTGAATTGGACCGCGTTGCTTTAGGGTTTCCACTCCGTCCTCAGCACCCGGTTCTCAGTCCCGCCTTTTCAGCTCTCCACCCTGCCCGTTCCGCGATAGAGGATCTTGTTCGCTTCTTCCGTGACGCGCTTGTGCGCGGCCATTTCCTCCGCGCCGAGGTCGATGCGCGGCGTGAGTTCGTAGTCGAAATGATGATAGTCGTCTCTTCCCCGCACCAGCGTCGCGTAGTCGCGCGGGCCTTCGGTCTGGCGCACGTAAGTCGGCACATAGCGAATAGCCAGACCGAGGCGGCGGTAATTCGCGCGATTCGGCTCGGAGCCGTGAACGATGCGCACATGGTGCAGCGACATTTCGCCGGGCGCGAGCGTCAGGTCCACGGCCTTGTCGCCCTGGACTTCGACGGCCACTTCCTGCCCGCGGGTCAGCAGGTTGTTTTCCGCGAAAGTGTCCTTGTGCGGTAGCTGGTCCTTCAAATGGGTGCCGGGCACGACGCGCATCGCGCCATTGGGAATGTCGCTCTGCGTCAGTGCAATCCACGCGGTCACGATGTCGGGATGGGAAAGGCCCCAGTAAGTCGAGTCCTGGTGCCAGGAAACGTAACCCGGGTCGTTCGGTTCTTTGATGAAGAAGCTTGTCCCCCAGACCAGCAGGTTGGGGCCGAGGAGGTCTTCGACGGTGTCGAGGATGCGCGGATGGCGGATGAGCCGGTTGGCCCATTTGAACACCATGTGCGGTTTGTTGCGCAACGGCGTTTTCATGATCAGGCCGTGGTCGAATTCGAACGACTCGATCTTCTCCCGGCAGGTGTCGGCCTCGGCTGTGGACAGCACGCGAACCGGAAAGTGGTAGCCATTCCTGTTGAATGCGTCCACCTCGGCCCGCGTCAGGACCCGGAAGGTCTTATCGGCGGCTGCAAGTTGCGCGCTGCTCATGAATTGCTCCTGTTCAAGAAAAAAGTCGCAGAGGCTTGTGGGCCCCTGCGACGAGCTTGCTGTTGCGCGAAAATCAGGGAAGCTGATACCCCTTCTTCCCCACCCGGATCTTGTAGAGGCTCTTGCCCGAGGTCAGATATAACAGATTGGAGTCCGCACCGCGGCCGAAGCCGACGTTGGTCGGCAATTCCTTGCCGGTGGAAATGTAAGCCAGCTCCTTGCCCTGCGGGTCCAGCACCTGCACACCCGGACGGTACTCGCAACGAGAAGCCAGCCAGATGTTGCCCTCGGCGTCGGCGACCATGCCATCCGGACCGCTGCACGGCTTGTCGCGCGCCGTGTAGTCGATCAGCACGCGGCGGTTGCTCAGGCTGCCGTCGGCGGCAACGTCGTAGGCCTGCAACTGGTGGTGGCCCTGCAACGTCTTCTCGCCTTCCTTCAGGTTCTGGAATTCGAACCAGCCGTTGTCGTTGCCGATGATGTACAGCGTCTTCTGGTCGGGCGAGATCAGCACGCCATTGCACTTGCCGCAGTCGGTCGCAACGCGCGTCACCGTGCCATCCGTGTCGAGCCGGTATACCGCATAGCCGTCCTGGTAAATCGCTTCGTGGCCCAGGTAGCGCGGATCGGAGAAATACATCCGGCCCTTCTCGTCGATGGTGATGTCGTTCAGCGCATTGTAGGGACGGCCGTTGTATAACCCGGAGAGGATATAGGTCTTGCCGGTCTTCATGTCGGTCTTGACCAGCATGCGGCCGCCGTAGTCCGCACCGAGTGCGGCGATCATGTTGCCCTCTCGATCGAACTTGATGCCGTTGGACATGCCCGAAGGACTGCGGAAAATGGCCGTCTCGCCGTTCTTCGGGTTGTATTTCCAGATGTTGCCGGCCTGCAGGAACTTGCCGGACGGATCCTTGCAGAACTTGGTGAACGTGATGTCGCTGAAATAGATCATGCCGTCGTGGCCTGCCGCTACACCTTCCGTCAGCGCGCAACCGCCGTCGAAAATGAGCTCGAGCTTGGCGCCAGCGGGGACAAAACTGGTATCCCCTGTCGGCACCGGGGAAAGTCGACGGATCGGCGGCATGGACTGCCGCCGACATGGCCAGCAACGCGCCGAGTATGGCCGTGCCGTGTTTGAACAATTGCCTGGTGATCATGGTTTCCTCCAGATGTTTTTTTGACTGTTATGGCCCCGGCAAGTCTTTGCCGTGGGTTTCCCGCAACGGACTTACGACCACCACCTGCGGACCGTCAGCGCAGCCTCCTGACACACTCCTGATACCGGACTGTTTTTATGTGCGGCTGCACCATTTACTTTGCCGCCATTGTTCATATATAAAATCAGGTTTCAAATATAAAAACCGGGAGTCCGCTTGTCAACAAACAAATCGGCAACCGACGCGCGCTACTCCGCCCCCGCCCTGGAAAAAGGCCTGGACGTGCTGGAATTGCTGGCCGCCGAGCCGCATGGACTGAACCTGCAGGACATCGCCCGCCGCCTCGGCCGTTCCCCCAACGAATTGTTCCGCATGCTCGACGTGCTGGTGCGCCGCGGCTTCCTCGCCCGCCAGGCGGACTCGACTTACCTGCTCACGCTGCGGTTGTTCGAACTCGCCCACCTGCATCCGCCGGTAGACCGACTGCTGGATTGCGCAATGCCGCACATGCAGGAACTCGCGCGCGGTACGAGCCAATCCAATCACCTGTGCGTGCATCACGACGTGCGGCTCGTGGTGCTCGCCCGCGCCGAGTCACCCGCACCGATGAGCTATTCGGTGCGCCAGGGCTCGCATTTCCCCTTTCACGACGACCGCGTGTCGGCGCGCGTGATTTCCGCATTCCAGCAAGGCGCCAGGCGTGAGCAATTCCTCGCGGAACTGGCCGGTACGGGGCGTAATCGCGAGACGCGCCGGCGCAATCTCGACAAGCGCCTGGAAGAAATCCGCAAGCGCGGCTACGACGAAGGCCCGAGCGACACCATCAGCGGCGTCGTGGACATCTGCTTCCCGATCTTCGACCACTTCAGCGCAGTGGCTGCGCTTAACATCGTCTACATGCGCCATCGCGATACCAAGCTGTCCGTGCCCGCCGCGCGCGAGAAGCTGCGGCAAAGCGCGCAACTGATCTCGAAGCTGTTGGGGTGGACAGGAGCGAAGGACAGGGAATAAGGAATGGTGATTGGTGATTGGCGATTGGCGATTGGTAAAGATTAGTCTTTCCTCTTTTCACCATCCACTCTCTGCGCGTGCCGCGGCAACACCGCTACGCAACGACTTCGACCTGGGCGTTGAAGAAGTAGCCGGCGCCGCGTTCGGTGCGGATCAGCTTGGGCCGGCTCGGATCGGATTCGATCTTGCGCCGCAGGCGCAGGATCTGCACGTCGATGCTGCGGTCGAACACGTTCTCATCGTTGCCGCGGCTTAGCTCGAGCAGTTGCTCGCGGCTCAGGATGCGCTCGGGTGCCCCGAGGAAGGCAGCGAGCAGCGCAAATTCCGCATGGGTCAGTTCGACGCGCTCGCCGTCGTTCGAGGTCAACCGGCGCGAGCGCAGGTCAAGTTCCCATGCGCCGAAGCGGAATGCCTGGGGGTTGCGCCCTTCGGCGTGGGTCACCGGGTGCGCCTGCGTGCGGCGCAGGATGGCGCGAATGCGCGCCAGCAGTTCGCGCAGGTTAAACGGCTTGGTCAAATAATCGTCTGCACCGAGCTCCAGGCCCATGATGCGATCGACGTCGTCTTTGCGTCCGGTGAGAATGACGATGGGCACGCTCGACGTTTCACGCAGTTCGCGCGCCAGGGTCATGCCATCTTCCGAAGGAAGTTTCAGGTCGAGCAGGATCAGGTCGACGACCTCACGCGCCATGGCTTCGCGCATGGCCGCGCCATCTGGCGCGCCGGTCACGCGCAGATCGTAATCGCCGAGATAGTCGGCGACCATTTGCCGAAGGTCGGCATCGTCATCGACTACCAGGATGTGGCGGGGGATACTCATGCCTGAAGCGTAGTTCCCAGTGAGGCAATACAAGACCGGGATTAGTATAGCGACGTGGGACCCACGCTGAGTTTCAAATTGAAATATTCGCGCCGCACAGCCCGCTGCCCCGGCGGGAAGCGGGATTGGGATGATCCGGGATGATGACTGAAATTCTGGTTGCAGACGACGATGCGCTGATGCGCGGACTGATCGCGGAGTGGCTGAACCAGGCCGGCTATCGCGTTCGCCAGGCGGAAACCGGCTCGGCCGCCCTGCAGATGCTGCGCAACCAGCCGGCCGGCCTGTTGATTACCGACATGGACATGCCCGGCCGGGACGGCGCGCAGACCCTGGGCGAAGCACGCCGCATGCTGCCCGGGCTGGCGGTAATCGCGATATCCGGGGGGGCGCGCGACGGCATGCGCAATTGGGCCGCCGCGGCGCGGGAACAAGGCGCCGCTATGACGCTGGCCAAGCCGTTCGAACGGCAGGACCTGCTGGCGGCCGTCGAGGAAGTCGTATCGGGAAACATTTCCGGCGCTGCGCATCCATGAGCTATGTCCCCGCGCCGGATTCACCGATCGGCAAACCGCGCGCAACGCGGCGCGTCGATTTCCAGCTCGCGCTGCGCATCGCCGGTGGACTGATGGTCGTCGTGATGGCCAGCGTCCAGATCTACGACATCATCCGCAGGCTGGACATCGTCGTGGAAACCGCGCAGCGTAACTACACGAGCCTCGCGCGCACGCTATCGGAACAATCCCGCAGTGCGGTGCAAGCAGTCGAAGTGGTCGTGCAGGACACCGCGACCGTCATGCAATTGACTCAGTTGCGCGCTGACGATCCGGGCATGCACGAGCGGCTACGCAGCCGCATGCGGCTGATTCCCCAGATCCGCGACCTGTTCGTCGCCGGCCGCGACGGCAGCGTCCTCATCGCCGGTTCCGACTCGCCTCCAGCCCGCGACTGGGTCGCGCGCCAGGATTTTTTCCTGACCCCCAGAGAACAGGCTTCCAGCGCATTATTCATCTCGAAAGCATTTCGTCGCGAAAGCAGTGGCAACTGGACGATCGCGCTTAGCCACCGCATCAATGACGCCGACGGACGTTTCCGGGGCGTGGCCGTGGCCTGGCTCGACCTGGACTATTTCCGGCGCTTCTACGAGGACATCGATCTCGGCAACGGCAGCGAGATCGTACTGTTTCGCCGGGACGGTGGCCTGCTGGTGCGCTATCCGGGACGGAGCGACGACCTGAGTCCGCCATTCGCCGACGAGGCCCTTTACCGGAGCCTGGTCGCCGGTCCACGCGGCCCAGGAAAACCTCTGAGAAGCCCGGCAGATGGGCAAGAGCGCGTCTACGCAGCCGAAGCCGTGCACGACTATCCGCTGGCGATCGGCGTCAGCGTGAAAAAAGCCACGGTGCTCGATGCATGGCACGAGCAAGTCATGCACAGCACGGTGCGCACCACGCTACTGTGCCTCAGCGTCATCGCGCTGGTCTGGCTGGTCCTGCGCCATTTGCGGCGCAGCGAGCGCGCCGAAGAGCAGTTGCGCGTGCAAACCGCGTTGCTCGACGAATTGTTCGAGAGTGCGCCGGAAGCCATCGTCATGCTAGACCTGGAACAACGGGTAACCCGTGTCAACCGCGAATTCACGCGCATGTTCGGCTATGCGGCAGAACAAGTGCGGGGCCGGGCGCTCGACACGCTGATCGTCCCCGAGGAATTGCGGCCGGAGTGGCAACGGCTGGCGCGCTCCGTCCGGCACGGCCGGCACACCAGCATGGAAACCGAACGCGTGCGCGCAGACGGTGTGCGCCTGAGCGTATCCGAACTCGGCGCACCCATCCTGGTCGCGACCGGCCAGATAGCAAGTTATGCGATTTACCGCGACATTTCGGAAAGACGGCTCGCCGATGCTGAACGCGACAAACTGGAAACGCGCCTGCGCCAGGCAGTGAAGCTGGAGGCCATCGGCACCATGGCGGGCGGCATCGCGCATGACTTCAATAACATCCTCGCAGCCATCCTGGGTTATGGCGACATGGCGCAGAGCGCCGCCGCAGAGGGCAGCACGCTCAAGCGGTATGTCGGCAATGTCCTCGCGGCGGCGCATCGCGCCAAGGCGCTGATCGACCAGATCCTGACGTACAGTCGCAGCAACCGCGGCCACCGCACGGTCGTCAACGTGGACGAAGTGGTGGACGAAACGCTGGATCTGGTGCGCGTTTCATTGCCCAACGGTATCGAAATGGACGCGCAGCTTACGGCACGGCAGGCGGCCGTCATCGCCGATGCGACCCATATCCACCAGCTGATCATGAACCTGTGCCGCAATGCCGAGCACGCCATGCCCGCCGGGGGAAAGCTGACGGTGGCGCTGGATGTGATCGACGCGAATGAAGATGCGGCGCTGTCCCATGGTTTGCTGTCGGCGGGCCGCTATGTCCGCCTGCGCGTGGAGGATACCGGCTGCGGCATGTCAGCCGAAGTCACCGCGCGGATCTTCGAGCCGTTTTTCACCACGCGCGACTCGGGTACCGGAACCGGGCTGGGACTGGCCCTGGTGCAGGGGATCGTCTCCGATCTCGGCGGCGCGATCGACGTCGTCAGCCAGCCCGGCCAGGGCAGCACTTTCGACATCTACCTGCCGCGATCGGATGCCGAGGCAATAGAAAAAGGGGACCACGCGGCGCCGTTGCCGCGCGGAAACGGTGAACGCGTCCTGCTGGTGGAAGACGAAAAGCCACTGATGCTGCTGACCGAGGAAATGCTCGCGGCGCTCAATTACGAACCGGCGGGCTTTACCAACCCTTCGGAAGCGCTGGAGGAATTTCGCCTTGATCCGTCGCGTTTCGATGTCGTCGTGCTCGACCAACTCATGCCGGGAATGGCCGGCACCGACCTGGCGCGGCAGATGCGCCAGTTGCGCGCAGACATGCCGGTCGTCCTCATCAGCGGCTACACCGGACCGGTACTTACGCAGCAGGCACTCTCCGCCGGGATCGACCACATCCTGACCAAGCCGCTAGACCTGCGGCAGATCGCGGACGCCCTCTCCGAGGTTCTCTCCCGCGTGACCGCGCGCTGATCCCGCCCACTCCTTACGGAAAGTGATCCGATCCGTACCGGCTTTTTTTGTCCGGGTTACATCGGAGAATGCAAAGGCAAACCATGGCGTGGAGAGTGCATATCGATGTCTTTCAGGCCGCCTTTGCCGGGGACGCCTCTTCCTTTTCGATGCGGTTCCAGAGATCGCGGATCATGTCCTTCAGCATCAGCGCCTCCTGCCAGCGGTCGGAGATCTCATAACCATCCGGCCCGGTCATCGCGTATTCCTTCGGGCCCAGCTCACACAGGAAAGTGAATGTCGCATCCTTCGGCGCGCGCTTGCGCCAGCTGCGCAATCCGTACTCCCACCAGCCCATGAAAAGGTCGAGCCAGTCCTTGTGGTGGGCAAAACTGATCTGCACCTGGACTTGCTCGCGGCTGGCGACGCGCCCGTGGAAGCCCCAGCAGTTGTCGATGATGCGATGCATGTAGCCGTGGTTGACGTCGCTGATCGGCCAGGCGAACTCGCGCCCCACCACGTAGTGCGACAGGTCGCCGGTCAGACGCAGGTCCGGGAAGCAGTCGAGCAACTGCATCGTGAAAAACAGGTCGGTGGTCATGCGATCGCGATGCGTCTCGATGTGCACCGGAATCTTCGCGTCGTGCGCCAGACGACGCCACCCTTCGATGTACGGGACGCATTCCTGGATCGAGTACGGCCGCACGTCGGGTTGCAGGTTGATGTGGTCCGCGCCGAGCTCCCTGACGTGCTCGAGGATGGGCTTCAAGTCGTCGATCTTCTGCGGATAGCACTGCGCCTGCCATGTCATGTTGTGCGAACGCAGGAAGTCGGTGATCTCCTTCGCGTATTTGTAGTCGAAGAAGCGCACGCCGCAGCCGTCGAAGCCGGCGCCGTGGATCATGTTGAGCTTCTCGTCGAGCGCCCATTCCTTGCCGTCCGGCCGGCGCCGCTCCATCGCCCACAACGATTGGTACACCAGTAGTTTTTGCATCTCAAGCTCCTGTTCGAGAACTATCCTCATTGACACGAAGGAGCGCGAAGCAAACACGAAAGTAAGCCAGATTGGTTGAACGCAGTGAGGATTGGAGACCCTCGCCAATTGTCCATGTGCTCCCAAAGACAAATCTATCGCCATCCGACGAGAAACCTGTCTTCGCTCTCCCTCGTGCTCCTTCGCGTTTCCTTCGTGCACCCCTCAAGGGGGTATTGTGAAGAAACCCTTCGTGTTTCCGCGTTCCGGTTTTTACGCCTTCAGCTGCGAAGCGTGATGGCGCAGGTGGTCTTCCATGAAAGTCGAGATGAAAAAGTAGCCGTGGTCGTAGCCTTCCTGGCGGCGCAGGACCAGTGGCTGGTCCGCTTCGCGGCATGCGGCTTCAAAAACTTCCGGGTTAAGCTGGTCGGACAGGAATTTGTCGGCGAGCCCCTGGTCGATCAGTATCGGCCCCGGGAATCCGGTCGACTTGATAAGTTCGCTTGCATCGTATCGTGCCCAGGCCGCGTGATCGTCGCCAAGGTAGCCCTTGAACGCCTTCTTACCCCAGGGACAACGCATGGGTGCGGCGATCGGTGCGAAGGCCGAGAGCGATTTGTACAGGCCGGGATTGCGCAGCGCGCATACCAAGGCGCCATGGCCTCCCATGGAATGGCCGAATATGCCCTGCCGCCCGGCATCTGCCGGAAATTTCTCCGCCACGATCACGGGCAGTTCGCGCGTGACATAACTGTACATCCTGTAGTGTTTGCACCAGGGTTCGTTCGTCGCGTCGACATAGAATCCGGCGCCGATGCCAAAGTCCCAAGAGTCCGTCTCTCCCGGCACATTGGCGCCGCGCGGACTGGTGTCGGCTGCGACCAGCATCAACCCCAGCTCCGCGGCAACCCGCTGCGCTGCGGCCTTGATCGCGAACGTTTCTTCAGTGCAGGTCAGCCCTGCAAGGTAGTACAGGACCGGCACCCTGCCTGTCGTCGCCCGCGGCGGCTGGAACACCGAGAACTTCATCTCCAGCCCGATCTGCGTCGACGCGTGCGCGTAGTAACCCTGCACGCCCCCGAAGCTTTTATGTTCGCTGATTGTTTTCATCTAGTTCAACTTCTCAACGCAAAGGCGCAAAGGGCGCAACGAAAGGAAACGGAGGGATATGTCATTGAATCTCAATATTGGCACGGCGACGATAGATGGTCGATGCTACCCAGAACAACTCGAGTCTCACTTTTCGATTTCCGCGTGGTTTTCCTTTGCGACCTTGGCGTCCTTTGCGTCTTTGCGTTGAGATGTAGCCGTCTTAGAACACCACGACAGAGCGGATAGACTCGCCAGCGTGCATGAGGTCGAAGCCCTTGTTGATGTCTTCGAACTTGAGTTTGTGCGTAATCAGGTCGTCGATGTTGATCTTGCCTTCCATGTACCAGTCGACGATCTTCGGCACATCGGTGCGGCCGCGTGCGCCGCCGAATGCGGACCCTTTCCAGACGCGCCCGGTGACGAGCTGGAACGGCCGCGTGGCGATTTCCGCGCCCGCAGGCGCGACGCCGATGATGACCGAGACGCCCCAGCCCTTATGGCAGCACTCCAGCGCCTGGCGCATGAGCTTCACGTTGCCGATGCATTCGAAACTGTAGTCGGCGCCGCCCTTGGTCAGGTTGACAAGGTGCGGGACGAGTTCGTTTTCGCCCATGTCCCTCGGGTTCACGAAGTGTGTCATGCCGAATTTCTCGGCGAGCGCGCGCCGCTTGGGATTGATATCCACCCCGATGATCATGTTGGCGCCCGCCATGCGAGCGCCCTGCACGACATTCAGGCCGATGCCGCCGAGGCCGAAGATCACGACATTCGCGCCGGGCTCGACTTTCGCCGTGTTGATCACCGCGCCGATGCCGGTGGTCACGCCGCAGCCGATGTAGCAGACTTTATCGAACGGGGCGTCTTCGCGAATCTTGGCCAGCGAAATTTCCGGCACGACAGTGAAATTGGCGAACGTCGACGTACCCATGTAGTGGTGCAGCTTCCTGCTGCCGAGCGAAAAACGGCTGCTGCCATCGGGCATCAGGCCCTGACCCTGCGTAACGCGGATCGACTGGCACAGGTTGGTCTTGTGCGACACGCAGTATTCGCACTCACGGCACTCCGGCACATACAGTGGAATGACGTGATCGCCCTTCTTCAGGCTCTTCACGTTCGGCCCGACGTCGACCACGACGCCTGCGCCTTCATGGCCGAGGATGGAGGGAAACAATCCTTCCGGGTCGGCGCCCGAAAGCGTGAATTCGTCGGTATGGCAGATGCCGGTCGCCTTGATCTCGACCAGCACTTCACCGGCCCGGGGGCCATCGAGTTGCACGGTTTCGAGGGAAAGTGGCGCGCCGGCCTTGTGTGCGACTGCTGCGCGGACATCCATGACTGCTCCTCCTTAGCCCGACTTAGCGGATTCGCTTTGCTTTTCGGATTGTCTCGCAGTGTAACGCGTTGGTTTGTCTGAACGCGAGTGCGACGAATCACGCAGAAGTCG